>JAKAPB010000105.1:6472-6835 GCA_021823045.1 Actinomycetes bacterium
CCCGGTGATATCCCGAGGTCGGATGTGGAGGAGGTATTCGTCGAAAGACCGGAGGCCTTCCTAACCGGAGGAACTTCCATCGAGGTCGCCCCGGAGCCAAAGAGACAGATCATCGACAAGGAGCACCTGATATCCGCCTACCTAAAGGCGCCGGGTGAGCCAAAGGGACACGGCTTTAGCCCTGAGAACCTTAGAGACGGGACGGCCTATTTCAGCTATGAGCCAAACGACAAGACGAGAGTCATCGTCTTGGATACCTCTCATCTCAAGGGCGCGGCGTCTGGCGTCTTAGAAAAACAGCAGGCTAAGTGGCTAGAGGAGAGGCTAATTGAGGTTCATTCGAGCTACCTAGGCAGGGACGGT
>JAKAPB010000106.1 GCA_021823045.1 Actinomycetes bacterium
AAAGTCTCCGCACTTCTGAGTTGGGATTGAAACCTGAAGCCAGAGATTCAAGTAGGTCTAGCTGCTCCACCGCTATGCTCAAGGGCCTAGCCGAATCTAGCCCGGCAGGGATAGCGACTACACATTGGGTACCAAGCGCAAAGAAATCGAATCGCCGAATCGAGTCGCTCATGAGATTCTAGTAGCTCCCGATGGTGGTGTCGACATCGGCGCCGGCTGGAGGATCGGGGCCTGATTCACTACGACGGTCTGCGAAGTAGCTGACTGCTGCGCTTGCGCCTGCGCCAAGGCTTGGTCAGCCGAGGAGTCGATCGGCAGAGAATTCAGCTGCGAGGGGATGGTGGTCATGACGGTCGGGGTAGTGTGAGCCGCAGTCGTTGCTCCCGGAAAAGCCTTCCACGCACCGACGCTAGCGACGCCCAGGATAGACAGCGCGGCCACCGCCATCTTCTTGGTCGTACCGCCGATCTCCTTAGCTAGCTCCTCGCCGGTAGTGGGCGCGCTCCGATCAGTAAACATGAAATAACTCCTCGAGGAAATTCCGCCTACCGTTAACTATCGGCACTTCATCCATTTAATGAATGAACCACGAATGAGATATCCCTCACTTAGAGCGCAAAATCGACCTTTTTGATCAAAAGCTATACAAAAAAGTATCCCTTGCCGATCACGGCTATTGTTCGGTTCTTGAAAGCTTCTCGAGTGCAAGTTGCGCTAGCCTTTCAAAATCTACAGAAATGAACAAGCCAGTCGCCTCGGCGGTCACCTTTCCTTCAAAGTAGCTACGTCCGCTGGTAACAATCTTCCTACCGACGACGGAGACGAGTTCGGCTTCGTAAGTGATCTCTTCAAAAAGTGGCGTAGGCCTTCGGTAGTTAATGGTTAGGTTCGCCGTCATGCCTGGATTTCCCGAAAGAGACTGTGCGGAGCCCAGAACTTCGTCAAAGACCGCAGCGATATACCCGCCGTGAACACAGCCTGGTGGCCCCTCATACGCAGCAGAAAAGGTGGCACTCGCAGTAATCTTAACCTTTCCGACCTCGTCTGAATAGTGATTGATGACAAGGGGTGGTGCCAACGGGTTCGCACTGCCTTGAATTGGACTCCGGTCGAAAAAAGTAGTTGTATCGCCGGAGTTAGCCGACTCGGCAAAGCCAGAAAACTGACTCAGAGTCTCCAGGGACTCAAACCTAGAATAAGCGCTTTCGACTAGAGAGCATACTTCTGCGGCTAGCTCCGGCGGAATCCGCTTCGATGACATCAGGGAGATCAAACGCCTGGTAGCCGTGGCGAGCTTATGAATCTCTAACGGCTCGGCGTCCTTTCGCTTTTCTCGTAACTCCGCCATCGCTTGAACCCAGCTGCCGCCCAGATCGGGCCGAGGATCAGACAAATAAATCTCCTAAATATCACAACGTCGACTAGGTCCTCTAAACCTATCTCTTTTACGCTAGCCGCTTAGTTCATGACAGCCAAGATCCAGCTCCACTAGGGCTTATCTGACTTCGATCCCAAACTAGGCAAAAAGTGCATAGTGCTAGCTGGCGGCGAAATCAACTATCACGGGAGCGTGATCTGAGGGTTTGAAGCCGCTCACCCTGCGTGCTTCTCGGTCGACAATCCCCCAGTTCGCCTTTTTGGCGAGGTCCAGATCGGCTAAAACGAGGTCAATTCTCAGTCCTTGGCCCTTATGAAAGGCACCCTGCCTAAAGTCCCACCAGGTATATATTCTCTGCGTCGGGTAGAGCCTGCGAAATATATCGACCATTCCGACCTGTTCTATTCTTCTTAGCGCCTCCCTCTCGGGCTCAGAGACGTGGGTCGCACCAACAAAGCTCGCTGGGTCCCAGACGTCTAGGTCAGTAGGCGCGACATTGAAGTCTCCAGCAACCAGTACCGACCGACCCCTCTCTCGCTGCAGGGATACTTCCTTTTGGAGTTCCTCCAGCCATCTAAGCTTGAACTGGTAGTGCTGGTCCTCGAGCGACCTGCCGTTTGGAACATAGACCGAAGCTATCCACAGGTCATCGAACACCCCAGCAACCATTCGAGCCTCTTGGTCCTGCCACTGAGAGCTGAAACCGATCTGGATCGAATCGGCCCGACTCCTGGACAGGACAGCCACCCCATTCCACTGCGAAGTGCCGAAGTGGCAGCCGAAGTATCCCAAATCTTCCAGCTCCCGATAGGGGAACTCTTCGTCTTTGATCTTCGTCTCCTGGAGGCAGATTACGTCGGGTTTTGCGTAAGCGATCCACTCCTTGAGCTTGTCAAACCTCGCCCGTATAGAGTTGACATTCCAAGTGGCCATCCTAAGTGCGGACAATCTCGACCTCCACATTTGAGCTCATGTGGCAACTCCAACTCCTCCAACTCAAAGTGCCTCGAATGAGTCCTCGGCTAAGCGATGACAAAAAAGAGCTCAACCTCACAAGCGACCTTCCCATTCACCGATGCAGTGCCCTTACCCTTTCCCGCCCTTACCGATAGTGAGACCAACTCGACTTCAAGCTCCAGAGTGTCGCCTGGGACGACCTGTCTACGAAAGCGCGCCCGGTCAATTCCGCCAAAAAGCGGGAGTCTTCCTTTGTAGTCTGGAGAGGCAAGTACTGCTGCCGCCCCCAATTGCGCTACCGACTCAACCATCACCACGCCAGGCAGTGTCGGTCGCCCCGGAAAATGACCGCTGAAGTTCGGCCAGTCGACCGGCGGTGTCCAGATCGCCTTGGCCGACACCTTCGGAATCAGCTCGGTGATCTCGTCGAGAAAGAGAAATGGGTCACGATGGGGAATCAGCTCTTTTGGGTCCATTCCAAACACGATAGTGACCATGGTTGCAACATCGCGGGGATGCGCTAACACCTAGCATTACACCGGTGACAAAAGCTGTTATTTTTGACTTCGGTGGCGTGATTATCCCATCCCCAATTGGATCCTTTAGCAAGCTAGAGGCCGAGTTCGGGTTAGAGGCCGGGACGATTGTCTCTTTGAACATGGCTAATCAACACGACAATGCCTGGGCTAAATTCGAGCGTGGCGAGTTGTCGTTCGAGGAGTTCATAGGCCTTTTCAACGAGGAGGCTAGGGCTCAGGGGGTCGGGATCGATGCCCGAAAGCTCTTTTCTGAAAACCAGCGGCCTAACCCGCATCCAGAGATGATCTCCGCTTTATCGTGGCTAAAGGGTCGATACCGAATTGGCCTTTTAACCAACAACTTCGCTATAACGTCGAATCAAGCCCCGCTCGAACCGCTAAGGCGGTACTTCGATGTCGTTGTCGAGTCATCGCAAGTCGGGATGAGGAAGCCCGAGACGGCGATCTACCAGCACACTTTAGACCTCCTTGGAGTAGCAGCCAAAGAGGCGGTCTTCCTCGATGACCTGGGTATCAACCTCAAGCCCGCCCATCAGTTAGGCATAGTGACAATCAAAGTAGCCAATCCCACGGGCGCCCTTGAGGTCCTGTGGGAAACGCTCGGCGAGGGCCCTAACAGGTAGCCAAAAAGTCAGAAACAATCAAGACAGGCTTTAAACCAAATAGATAAAAAGCCCTAGGCTGCGCTGGATGATCCAACACAGCCTAGGTTGTGAACTAGATCACCTGATCGAGAGCCCTAACCATCAGGTCCTCCAGTTCGAGAGCGTGCATCGCTGCAGAGCCGGTTGCTGGCGACCCCGAGGGAACCCTACTCACGTGGCGCAATGCCACTTTCTCCCTGAGGATGCGATGGAGCTGATGATGCACGAAGTTCCACGGTCCCATATTTTCTGGCTCCTCCTGGAGCCAGACGACCTCTTTGACGCTGGAATAGGAGTTCAACACCGCCTCTAGTTGATCATCTGGCCATGGGTAGAGTTGCTCTATCCTGACAATCGCAGACACAGGGGTCGATCCGCCCTTAGCCATTAACTGGTCTCGCCTCGACATAGCATCGTAGGCCACCTTGCCCGAGCACAGGATAACCCTGCTCACATCCGGTTTGGCGATAGTCGCTTCTTTGGTAGTTGCCGGATCATCAAGTACCTCAAAGAAGTGTCCGTTAGCCAAATCCTCGATCGGCGAGCGAGACTGCTTGGCCCGAAGGAGGCTCTTGGGCGTAAAGACAATCAGCGGTCTCTTCAATACCCTGGCCACCTGGGCTCTCAGCATGTGGTAATACTGGGCGGCGGTCGTCACGTTAGCAATCGCCAAATTATCCGACGCTGCCAAGGTCAGGAACCGCTCTATGCGCGCCGAGGAGTGCTCCGGCCCCTGTCCTTCGTAGCCGTGGGGAAGCAAGAGTACGACACCTGATCGCTGCCCCCACTTATCACTGGCGGCAGCCAGGAACTGGTCGATGATGATCTGGGCGCCGTTGGCAAAGTCACCGAACTGGGCCTCCCATATGACAAGGGCATCGTTTTGAACCAGTGAATACCCATATTCGAAGCCAAGGGCCGCATATTCGGACAGCAACGAATCGTAGATCATGAAACGTCCGGGCTTCTCGCCCCTTAAGAACTCGCCGTCATATCCAGCAAGTCCCGCCAAGGGTACGAAGCTCTCCCCGGTTTCATAGTCGATCATCGCTGCGTGCCGATGTGAAAAGGTTCCCCTCCTCGAATCCTGACCAGAGAATCGTATGTCCCTACCGTCTAAAAGAATCTCACCAAAACATAGCGCTTCTCCTAGGGCCCAGTCGACCTCTCCCGCCTTGAAGAGCTGCGCCCTCGCCTTGAGCTGCCTCTCCAGCTTCGGATGGACTACGAAAGTATCTGGGTTCGAATGCAAGACACCCGACAAGAAGTCGATCGACGCCCTATCGGCTTTTGTCTCAACCACCTCGAGAGCGACGTTGGGCTGCGGAGCTGGAGGAAGTATCGTCGGATTCGGAGCTGCTGCCGACCTGGTTTCGTCCAACGCATTCTGCAGGATATCCAAAAATCCCTCTAGCGCTTTCTCCGCCTCCGCCGGAGTCATATCGTGCCTTCTCACGAGGGTTTCGGTATAGATCTTCCTGACCGAAGGCTTCTTGTCAATAATCTCGTACATCTTGGGCTGGGTGTAGCTCGGTTCGTCGCCTTCGTTGTGACCGAATCGTCGGTAACAGACCATGTCTATCACCGCATCCTTGTGGAACTTCTGTCGATATGCAAAGGCAACCTTTGCCACGCGCACCACGGCCTCTGGATCGTCACCGTTGACATGAAAGATCGGTGCCTGCACCATCTTGGCAACGTCGGTCGCATAGACGGAACTGCGTGATTCACTCGGGTCGGTAGTAAATCCGACCTGGTTATTTATCACTAGGTGAACCGTACCGCCGGTGCGGTATCCCCTAAGTTGGCTCATATTCAAGGTCTCGGTTACGACGCCCTGACCAGCGAAGGCTGCATCACCGTGGACCAAGATAGCGAGGACTGGAAACTCGCCAGGATTCCTATAGAGGTCTTGCTTAGCTCGAGTGATTCCTTCTACTACCGGGTCGACGGCTTCCAAGTGAGAGGGATTCGCTGAAAGTACAACGCCGATCTCGTCTCCAGACCTGGTGACGAAGTTGCCTACGTAACCCTTGTGGTATTTCACGTCTCCGGAACCTTGGACGCTGTTGGGGTCGAGATTCCCCTCGAACTCCTTGAAGATCTCACGATAGCTCTTGCCAACAATGTTCGCCAGTACGTTTAACCTTCCCCTGTGGGCCATGCCGATCACTGAGTCGGAAATACCAGAAGCGGCGGCCTGACAGAGAACCTCGTCGATAAAGGCTATCGCCGATTCAGCGCCTTCTAGACCAAAACGCTTCTGTCCGATATAGCGGGTATGAAGAAATCTCTCGAAGGCCTCGGCTCTGTTCAGCCGGTCCAGGAGGTAGTTCATCTCGTTTATGTCTAGGTCGGCCTTGACGCCTTCAAACTGTGACTGGATCCACCTTTTCTCCTCCGGTTCCTGAATATGCATGTATTCGACGCCAATGGACCTGCAGTAGGCATCGCGAAGCACACCGAGGATGTCGCCCAGCTTCATTCTCTCCTTGCCAGCTAGTCCGTCGACGTAAAATTCGCGCTCTAGGTCCCAGACACTCAAATGGTAAGTAGCAGGATCGAGTTCCGAAGGCATCGAGATCTTATGGATTCCAAGGGGATCGAGTACCGCCATCAGGTGCCCGCGAACCCGGTAGTTATTGATCAAAGTGTGTACGTTTACTTGCTTGGCGATCGATTGCGATTCTCCATCTGCCGAAACCGAGGGGTTCTCGTCCTGAAGCCATCTCGCCGGAACATAGGGAATCCCTAATGACTCGAAGATCTCATCATAAAAACGATCCTCACCAATAAGCAAAGAGTGGATCTTCTTCAGAAAAACTCCCGACTCCGCTCCTTGAATTATTCGGTGATCATAGGTCGAGGTAAGGGTGACAGACTTCGATATTCCGAGCCTCGCAAGCAGCTTTGGATCAGCTGCTGAATACTCAACGGGAAAGCCGAGTGACCCCACTCCAACGATCGTCCCTTGTCCGACCATAAGCCTCGGTATGGAGTGCTCAGTGCCCAAAGTACCCGGATTTGTTACGGTGATGGTCGCTCCGACGATATCATCGATAGTCATCTTGCCGCTTCTGACCCGGTCGACGACTGCGTCGTAAGCCTCGACAAACTGCCTAAAGTCTTTACCCTGGCAGTCCTTGACCACAGCGACAAAGAGCGATCTCGAACCGTCGGCCTTTTCGACGTCGACTGCGACGCCGAGATTAACTTGTGGGTTGATCACAACCCCCGGCGTACCTTTCTTATCTATGTCTGGATCGAAGGAACGGTTCATCTGCGGTACGGCCGCTATCGCCTTGATCACGGCG
>JAKAPB010000107.1 GCA_021823045.1 Actinomycetes bacterium
TAAGTTGTCGCTACAGTCGGCGGTGCCCCGTTAGAGATCATCAAGCAGTACGTGGCCAATCAGCGCAACGTTTGAGCGCAGGTCTCAGGGCTTCGCCCTAGTGGTGCTCTACATCCCCATGGCTAAAGCCAGGGGCATTGTGCCCCACACCCCATTCTGGTAAAACGCATTATCTACTTCGTAGAGGCGGTCCGTTCCGAACCTCTACCTGCCGGACTGTTGGCGCCTTTTTAGGGGTGAGAGCACGAGCGCTTGTAAGTGGGGGGCTATAAACCCACCGTCGCTACGTCGCTGCGTGTGGACAATGGGACTGGACAATGGGACTGGACAATGGGACTGGACACCTTCCCGCAGCATGCCCATGGTGTCAAATTTTCAGCGCACCATCACATTCTGAGTTTGCCGAAGGGGCAACCAGGTTTGTTGCCTTAGCTTCAACGGCTCAATTGAATAACTCATTTTCTCGAACACCGTTCCATTTTGGAACGGCATACTATATAATATTGACATGGCTGGCGGACTTGTAGATAAGGTATTTACGGTTATAAAGGTTCTTTCTGAGGCACCCGATGGAATGCCTCTCGCAGAAATAGCCGAGTTGTCCCAAATGCCCAAGAGTGCCACCCACCGACTCCTCGGAGAACTCATTCGACTCCAGTTAGTGAGGCAGGCTGGCAATGGTGGAAGCTACTTCCTCTCGATGGGCCTGTTATCCATCGCCTTTCAACACCTTGCTCGCATCGGGGTGGTGGATGCTTCGATGCCCATTCTAGAAAGGCTTGCCAACTCGACAGGAGAACTGGTGAGATTGGGAATTGTCGACTCCAATCGCCAGGTCTGGGTTGCCAAGGCACAGGGGGCAAGAAGCGGGCTAATCTACGATCCGCAGATGGGAGACGTCGCCCACCTTTCGTGCATGGCCTCTGGGCACGCCTGGCTCGCCTATATCGATCAAGATGCGGCCATGAGGCTAGTTGGGGCTCAAGGTCTTGAATCACCTGGCAAGTTCGGACCGAATGCACCCAAAACCTACCAAGAGCTGCTCGATCGACTCGAAAGGGTTCGGCAGTTAGGGTACGCCATCGCTGTTGATTCATCAGCGCCCGGCATGTCTGCGATCGCCGCTCCGATCTTTCACCCCATCAACGGATCGGTTGTCGGCACGGTAAGTGTTGGCGGCCCGACGTCTCGCCTCGACGAAGAGAAACTCCACAAGATTGCACCAGAAGTAATCGCTGCCTCCGATGAACTGTCGCAGTTCTGTGCGGCATCGCCTTATCTGATGTCAGCAAACCCCTATCTAGCAGTATAAACAAGGAGATCGCATGAATTTCGCTGTAAGTGATGAGATGGAAGCACTCATTTCGACCATCCGTCGGTTCATCGCTACCGAACTCAAGCCACTCGAGCAGGAAGTAGAGGACAAGGGTTATCTAGAACCCACCAAAGCCAAGGAAATCTTCCAGAAATCGAAGGCCCTGGGGCTCTATGCTATGAACGTCCCCGAACACCTAGGCGGGGCTGGGCTAACTGCACTCGAAACGATGATGGTGGAAGAGCAGTTTGGGCACACCACCGACATCCTTGTCCGGCGGGCGTTCGGAAACGTTTATGAAGTTCTATTCGGAGCTAACGAACTCCAAACTCAGCGATGGCTCCTTCCGACCGTACAGGGCGAAAGGACGGGGTCCATCGCTATTACGGAACCCGAAGCCGGTTCAGACGCCGCCGCAATCCAAACCAGAGCACTCAATACTCCCACGGGTTGGCTACTCAGTGGGAAAAAGCACTTCATATCGGACGGTTTGTTTTCCGACTACTTCATCGTGTCGGCGGTCACCGATCCATCGGCTGGTTCAAGGGGAATTTCGCTTTTTCTAGTGGACAAGGATTACCCGGGGGTGACCGTAGGAAAAGACCAGATGATGATGGGCCTTAGAGGAACCAGTCATATTGAACTCTTCTTTGACGAGGTGGCTCTAACTAAAGACAATCTTCTTGGGGAAGAGGGTAGCGGATTTAAGCAGATCCTAACGACACTTGGCCGTGTCAGGCTCGCTCAAGTCGGTGCCAGGAGCGTCGGCAAAGCTAGCCATATCCTCGACATGATGATCGAATACGCTGGCAACAGATACCAGTTCAAAAAACCACTCGGTGAGTTCCAAATGGTACAGCAAATGATCGCCGATTCGGTGATCGACGTCAATGCGGCAAGGGCCCTCTTATACCGGGCAGCGTGGGAAGTTGACTCAGACCGCGAGGATCGAGACTGGATATCTATGGTGAAGGTCCACGCCGCCGAGGCAGCTAACAGAGTTGCCGACAGGGCCGTGCAAATCTTCGGAGGCATGGGCTATTGCAAGGAACTCAGCATTGAGCGTTACTACCGTGACGTAAGGATCAGCAGGATCTACGACGGTGCTTCCGAAATTCACCGAAGTGTAATCGCAAAAGACGCCATGAAAAGTGGCCGAGCGTTATTTGACAGTATGCCAATCGGTGGATGGCGGTAAAAGCAGTCACATCGCATCGACGAACCAGATACTCCTAAGTGACCAGCACAAGTCTGTACGTTGCCTGGGTCAAGTTAAAGATAAGTCGAACGACAGACAAAAAATCAATCCTTCAATTCTACAAAATGAGGTGAGCAGATGCCCTCGAGGCAACGATTATTCCAAAGGGGAAAATCGGTAAGGATAATGGACGCCGACGAGGCGGTTAGTTATATACCCGATAACTCGACGGTAGGGATTCTGGGAGCAGGAGGAGGCCTAAACGAAGCCACTGCAGTCATAGACGCCCTTGCGGCCCGGTACAAGAAGACTTCAACACCTAAACAACTAACCCTCTTCCATTCGTCGGGATTAGGCAATAGGGCCGACCGCGGGATGTCTCCACTAGCACTTCCCGGCCTAAGTCGGCGAGTAATCGGGGGCCACTGGGGTCAATCTCCAGCTCTTGCGGCCATGGCAGAACGCAATGAGTTCGAAGCCTACAACTTCCCCCAAGGGGTAATGTCACAAATGCTCAGGGCAGCCGCAGCAGGACAACCCGGAATCCTCACCCACGTCGGACTCGGCAGCTTTGTTGATCCTCGCTCAAGGGGAGGAAAGCTAAATGAGTCCACACAAGAAGACCTTGTCAAACTGATGCAGATCGATGAAAAGTATTGGCTCTTCTATCCAGCTATTCCGATAGACGTTGCGATAATACGAGGCACCACTGCGGATACCGAAGGATATATCTCGATGGAAGACGAAATTGCCTATCTCGACGTACTAGCTCTTGCCCAGGCTGCCCATAATAATGGTGGAATCGTAATAGCGCAGGTGCAAAAGGTCGCAAAAGCTCGAACATTGCATCCCAAGTCCATAAGAGTCCCAGGATTCCTCGTAGATGCATTAGTGGTCGTTCCCGAACAACCCCAACTTTACGTTGGGTCCGTGAATCGCTACTTTTCCGGGGATTACAAAATGGACACCGAGGAAGTTAAGCCGCTTCCGCTGGATGTGAGAAAGATGATAGCAAGACGAGCCCTATTTGAGGTTTCCCCCGGTGACGTTGGCAACGTAGGGGTAGGAATCTCCGACGGGGTCGGAGTCGTTGCCCAAGAAGAAGGTGTGAACGATGAATTCACCCTCACGGTCGAACTTGGTCCGATTGGTGGTGTATCGGCCCAAGGCATCTACCTCGGCGCAAGTGTGAATTCACAAGCGGTACTGGATATGCCAGCTCAGTTCGACTTCTACGATGGAGGCGGTCTAGACGTAGCGTTACTGTCCTTTGCGGAGGTCGACTCGACGGGATCCGTCAACGTTCACCGATTTGGTGGCAAAATCATGGGGACCGGGGGGTTTATCAACATTGCCCAGAACTCAAAGACGGTGGTTTTTTCGGGCACATTGACCGCAGGTGGCCTAGAAGTCGACATTTCAGATAGAAAGCTAAGGCTTCTCAAAGAGGGAAGGTTCACTAAGTTTGTAGCCTCTCAGTCCGAAATAACGTTTTCTGGCCCAGACGCATTTGGCCGAGGTCAAAAGGTAATTTACATCACGGAGCGCGCCGTGTTTATATTGGGCCGTGAAGGACTAGTACTGGTCGAAATTGCGCCGGGCATTGACTTAGATAAAGATGTCCTCGCACACATGGAATTTACTCCAATTATCTCAGAGCATCTCAAGGAGATGGACCCTCGAATATACAGTCATGGCCAAATGGGTATTCGAGACGAGTGGCTCAATAGGGCACTTTCTATGTCAACTTAACCAGATTGCGCAGGATTGGCGCCCTGTGACGATTTAACTGGGAGTGACTCCAATTTTGGGTCGTGCCTTTGGTCGAAAGTTGCCTTGGTCGCTCTACCAGGATGGGGTGTGGAGCACAATGCCCTTGGCTTTAGCAATGTGGACGTAGAGCCCCACCAGGGGCAAGCCCTGAAACCTTGCGCTCAAACGTTGCGCTGATTGGCCAGGTACTGCTTGATGATTTCTAGCGGGGCACCGCCGAATGTAGCGACAACTTACCTGATAACTGGGGAGTATGAGTTTGTCCAACAGCGCTAGCGAGTCTATGAAAAAGACGTGGAAACTCATCAGCAAAGCCACTGAGACGACCGACCATAGATCTCTTTGACGAGACGATGGTTGCCATATTGGGGATCGATACTAACAAGAAGGTGGACGTGATCAAACATCGTCTCGAGTTCAGTCAACTCGGCCTGAAATGCCGGAATTCAGTACAGATTTGGGCACGCTAGGAATGGTTGCCACTTGGACAGTTGAGCTGCAAGTTAGGATTGTTGGCATAAGCAATAAGTCCAGACGCCGGAGGGTACTGTGAAAATTGCCATATTGGGTGCAGGATCGCTTGGAAGTGTTTTTGGCGGTTCTTTGGCCAGCGCCGGTTCTGAGGTCAGTCTGATTAGTAGGAACGCCGCTTACGTGGATGCCGTAAATGACCACGGCCTAGTGCTAATAGAGGGTTCCCAAAGAAGAATCATAGAGGTTAGTGCTACCTCGGATCCAAAGACCATCGGTCTTGTCGACCTGCTAATTGTTCTGGTCAAATCGTTTGATACTAGAGAGGCGATTATATCGGCGAAGTCAATCGTAGGACCGACCACAGTCGTTCTTACGCTCCAAAACGGCCTGGGTAATGAAGCAGTTATCGATGAAGAGCTTGGAAGAGGGTTCGTTATGGCTGGCCGAACCTTCGTTGGAGGGGACGCAATCGCCCCCGGTGAAATAGTGGCCGGTCTGAGGGGAAAGCACACCGTCATCGGCGAGCTAGACGGAGTTGTCACGGGACGAATCAAAGATATCTCCGCCCTGTTCAATAAGGCCGGTATCGACACCGAAATCAGCACGAACATCAACTCCGTTATTTGGGGAAAATTACTAGTCAACGTTGCCACTGGGGCAATCGCGGGCATCACTGGGCTGCCTTATGGTCTTCTCTACCAGGTAAGCGAGGTACACGAGGTCGCACTCAATGCTGTAAATGAAGCAATAACGGTAGCTGGGGCTCTCGGGATAGAGCTTTCAGTTACGGATCCGGAGCAAATTTGGCAGAGCGCTGGAACCGGCTTGGCCGCCGAGTTTCGCACTTCCATACTGCAAAGCCTTGACAGGGGCTCGATAACCGAGGTGGACTTTATCAATGGTGCCGTGGTTAGCGCCGGCAACAAAGTAGGTGTTCCTACCCCGGTTAATTCAACCCTTGTCGGGTGCATAAAAGGCATTGAGGCACGGAACAGGGCAAACCAAAACCCTCAACCCAGGCCTTCCGCCTCCTTCTGAGCCACCCTAGCTAACTCTTGTACGAATTCGCGAAGTACCTCTTGGCGATGGCTACGTCGGAGGGAAAGCAAGTAGGGATTCATAACCGCCGAGCGCAGCACCGTTACACCTTGCGACAAGTAGTTTTCTTTGGCGTTTTCTATTCCGGCCGCTTCAAAGAAGTTTGCCAGCGTCGAATAGTCGTAGCTCGGCTCGCTAAACACGGTCCGCGATAGGAAAAACGGCTGTGCATAGCTATATTGCCGTTGACCATGCTCAGCCTGAATCGAAAAGCTCTCATATACCGCCTGGGTTAACGAGTTGAAACCACTTAGGGTCGAATCACCCTTTCGCTTCAGGCCGAATATAACGATGTTCGAATCCGGTGGAGCTGGAAGTTGCCCCCGACGTGCAAAGGTAACCACTTCAAAGTTCCGCTGAGGCTCAATCACCGACATCGCGTCATCCAATGAAATCAGCCACTCGTATAGCTCCCTAGCAGAAATCCAGGAACTTCTGACGATTGCTCCATGATTCCTTCGATCAAGAGGAATGAGTTCCGTATTTAGCCATAATGCAGTAGCAGGGAAACTAGGTCTCGAGCCCTCCAAGGTGTAAGGAGCAAATGCCTCCGTGGCTACTGTACCGGCACGCGCTAGCTGGCCTTGATAAACCGACTCAACGAGGTGGCGCGGTGGCAAGTGAACAATCCTGGAGTCCGAAACCGATGTAATATAGGGCGCCTTCTGCCTGACTACTAGTCGAACCCAATCGTTCTGAAAAGCTACTGCACCGCAGGGATAGTTAACGTACCCCATCTTGTGGGGATCGACAGTGACCGAGTCCGCATCTTTAATGTGAAAAAGTGAACTTACCAAATCGTGGTCGTCAAAAGATACCGACACTTCCTTCGAAAAGGAGAGCTCAAGATCCGACTCATAGTCGTATCTCCCGACCTCAAGAAGCAAGTCGTCAGCGACGATAGAGGCCACCTGATTGAAAAGCCCCATATCGCTTTGGCTCGCATAA
>JAKAPB010000108.1 GCA_021823045.1 Actinomycetes bacterium
TTTCATTGAGTTGCAACTCATTCAGATCAAAGCCGATCTCCATAAAAAGCTTCTCGGGCGCACTCATCAGAGGTATAGTCCCGTCCCGCCCTCGGACTGTTCAGTCGCAACGGCGTGGATGTCCCTCTCCCTCAGAATCAGGTAGGTGTCACCATTCACTTCGACTTCGTAGCGCTCTTCGGCGTCGAAAAGTACTCGATCCTTGACCTTCACCGAACGAACATTAGGACCGACGGCGACGACGTCAGCCCAGGTAAGCCTCTTGGCCACCTGCGCAGTAGCTGGAATCAAAATCCCAGAACGAGATTGCCTCTCACCTTCAGCGAATGGCTGAGATACTAAAACTCGATCTGCGAGAACATAAATTGCCTGTTTCATCGGTTGATTTGTCATTCTCAAACCATTCAACACTAAATGGTCCCCTACACCGACCCATTTGCAGCCGAAGGGACATAAAACTACTCAATCTTGGACTAACGCCCGGTCCGGGTGTGCACACCATTAGCCAGCAAGGCCTGCTTGACCTCTCTGACACTGAACTCACCATAATGGAAGACCGAAGCCGCTAAAAGCCCCGTTGCCTTTGACTCCAAAGCGCCTACCAAAAAGTCCTCTATAGAACCCACACCGCCGGAGGCTATAACGGGAACATTGGTTCGCTCCGCTATGCCCCTAGTAAGAGGGAAGTCAAATCCTTCCCTGGTACCATCCCTATCCATCGAGGTTACAAGGAGTTCGCCGGCTCCCCTACTCACTGCCTCCTCGGCCCAAGAGAGGGCGTCGAGGTTGGTCTTGTTCCTCCCCCCATGGGTATAAACAGAGTAGTTGCCGTCCTGGTCTTGCTTTGCGTCAATTGCCACTACGACACACTGACTGCCGAACTCCGTCATCATCTCACTGATGAGCTCTGGATTCAAAATGGCCGCAGTATTGAGCGAAACCTTGTCTGCACCGGCCCTAAGAAGGGCTCGGGCACCATCCACCGAACTGACACCGCCTCCGACGGTAAGGGGAATAAACACTTCGTCGGCGCACTTGCTAACGAGGTCTACCATTGTCTGGCGCCCCTCATGCGAAGCAGAAATATCCAAGAAGACTATCTCATCAGCCCCTTGGAGATCGTAATACTTTGCCAACTCGACCGGATCGCCAGCGTCCCTCAAACCCTCGAAGTTGACACCCTTGACGACTCGCCCTTTGGAAACGTCTAAGCAAGGAATAATTCGCACTATCTCCACTGACCGAGCGCCTCCGAAAGATTGACTCTTCCGTCATGTAGAGCCTTTCCGATGACACAAGAGTGGATCGCCCTCTTATACCTAAGGGACCTTACCTCAGAAGCTTCCATTAAGTCAGCCAAGCTCGAAACCCCCCCCGAGGCGATTAGCTCCATCTCGCACGAGTCGAGCACCTCTAAGTAGGTCTGGATATCTAGCCCGCTAAACATTCCATCACGAGACACATCGGTGGCCAAAACGAAGGTGGCTCCCCTGGCTTGGCACTCTTGAAGTGTGTCATAAAGTGTAAGGCCGGTTGATTGAGTCCAACCCCTGCTCTGCACTATCGGCTGGCCGTCTAGGTATTTGTAATCTAACGAAACCACGACTGGTGTCTCCGACAGAGAGACCACATCTGCGATGAACTGGGGGTCTTCTACCGCCTTAGTTCCCAAGACGAGTCTCTTTGCGCCGATTTCGATCAGCTCACTGGCTATCTTTAGGCTCCGGATGCCACCACCAACTTCCACGTCGAGCCTGGTTGAGGTAATAATCTCGTCGATCAAAGATCGATTGTCCCCGGTATTTCTCGCTGCATCCAAATCGACCACATGGAGCCATCGGGCACCGGCTTCCACGATCCACTTTGCGGCGTCTAACGGGTCGGAATAGTCCGTCTTCTTGTCAAAATCGCCCATTTCGAGACGGACGCAACGGCCGTTGAGGATATCTATCGCCGGAATTATCTCCAAAGTGATCCCCCCGTTGCTAGCGACGTTGAGCCACAGTACTTTGAAAAGTTAGCGAGAATCTTCAACCCAACTACCGACGACGTTTCCGACACCCACCGCTGCCGAAAACTCTCCGCCGTATTCGCAAGAAGCCGTGGTATTGGCCCCCACTGGTGCTGCATAGGAGTGGACGAAGTAGACCCAAGACCCCTCGGCTACATCCTCAAAGAGCGCCGATGAGCCAAATCTGGCAATCTCCAGGCGATTCCACTGCATCTGTGGAAGTCTGACACGATCAGAGAGCCGTTCAACCTTGCCATCTAAGATACCCAAACCGACTGAGTCCTTAGACTCAGAAGAGCTTTCGTAGAGCATCTGCATTCCGACACAGATACCCAAGGTCGGTGTCCCGCCTTCGATCAATCCTCGCACCTTATCCTCAAATCCCCTAGATCTAAAGGCATATAAGGCCGCTCCAAATGCACCGACGCCTGGAATAACTATCCCATCAGGGTGACTTAGGTCTCTAGGATCGTCAATCAACTTGGTGTCAGCTCCTACTGCGACCAGCGCCTTGTAGGCCGATCTAAGATTTCCGATCCCGTAGTCGATAACCGCTATCACCCAGACCACCCATACGGTGTGTATTGGGAGCAGTCCACTACAAAACTCCTTTTGTCGAAGGAATGCCGCGATCATCGACGATCCTTGCCGCTGCCTTCAAGGTCCGTCCGAAACCCTTCATCATCGCTTCGATAATGTGGTGGGAGTTTGCCCCACGCACTTTGTGCACATGGAGGGTCATCCCTGCGGACCCCACTAAAGCCCGGAAGAACTCTTCTGAGAGCTGCGGTTCAAATCCTGGGGTTCCTAACAGAAGGTAGTTCGGGAAATCGACCTCATAAAATAGGAAACTCCTGCCCGATATGTCGAGAGCAACTTCTACGAGGGTTTCGTCCAACACCATAGAAATCGAGGCGAACCTATCTATACCTGCCCTGTCCCCTAAGGCTTCGGAGATTGCCTTTCCGAGGACGATCCCGGTATCTTCCACAAGGTGGTGAGCATCGACTTCAAGGTCACCCTTAGCTGTAATGTCTAAGTCGACACCACCGTGCTTTGAAATCTGAGCGAGCATGTGGTCGAAGAAGGGAAGACCGGTATCGATCTTGGATGCCCCCCTACCGTCAAGCTCAATCGAGACCTTGATGTCTGACTCATTAGTCTTGCGTTCTAAAGCAAATTTACGCACCAATACCTCACATGAACTTTGATCGGCAGATAAAAACTGGCAACACCACTAGCGGTATAGCCTTTCATCGTAGCAATTCAGATAGCGCCTCGATGAAGCGCTGGTTCTCGTCTGCGTTTCCAACGGTAACCCTCAAGTGGTTCTTGAGGCCCGGCCATCCAGAACAGTTTCTGACGAGTATCGACTTTTCAACAAGTCGATTCCAGAGTGAGTTAGCATCGAGTTCACGAAAGTCAATCAGGACAAAATTGGCCTCCGAAGGGTACGCCTCCACAGCCAGAGCGTTTAGCTCCTTGATCAACTTCTCCCTTTGCGAAATTATCTCGCCATGAGCCTCGACGACTTGTCCCGCAAACTCGGTTGCGCACAGGACCGCCGCCTGCTTAATCGAGTCGAGGTGGTAAGGGAGAACCACCTCCTCGAGGACTTCCACCACCTCACTAGAGGCAATCAGATAACCAAATCTCAGCCCTGCAAGGGCGTATGCCTTTGAGAATGTCCTGCTCTGAAGGACATTGTCTGCAGATATATACCTCCAAGGAGTAGACGCAAAGTCCACATAAGCCTGATCTAAGACCACCGTAAGGTCGTCATTGGAGATAGCCAGGTCGATGATCTTCTGATCTAACGATTCACCTGTGGGGTTATTCGGCGAGCAGAGAAAGACCATATCGGGATTTGATGTGGTCAAATTGCGTTCGAACTCGACGTATCCTAGGTTGCGCGGCTGTTCGCGGTGGAATATATCGACACCCGAGCCGCAGTGGCGAGCGATCTGGGAGTGCATTGCATAGGTCGGTTCGATGACCATTGCCTTTCGACCGTGCCCCCCGTAGGCTAAGCAGATGCTCTGGATCACCTCGTTGGAACCGTTAGCTGCAAAAATCATCTCCGGTTCTACCTGACACTCTTCGGCAAGCACCTCTTTCACCTTGCGGTATGTCCGATCCGGATACCGATTAAGGGCGAGGGTTTGCGTGACCTCGGCCAGTCGACGATAAAACCCACTTGGAAGTTGAAATGGAGATTCGTTGGTATTTAGCCTGACCTCGACGTTGAGTTGGGGCGAGTGATATCCTTTTCTAAGGCCCAATCCCTCGCGTGGTCTGATCATAAGCCACCTTCCTCTGCTTCTTTACCCCTCCTGATCGCCACGGACTGTTCGTGAGCATAGAGTCCCTCGACCCTTGCCAGGCGTTCTACTGCCCAGCCAAGCTGATCTAATCCCCTCTCAGAGACCTCTACGAAGTGTATGTATTTCATAAAATCCCCGACCTTCAGGGCCGAAGCAAACCTCGCCGAGCCGAATGTAGGCAGGACATGAGAAGGGCCAGCGACATAGTCACCAAAGCTGGCGGGTGATAACGGGCCGTAAAAAACCGCCCCTGCATTTCGTACTAGATCGAGATCATCCTGGGCCTGCCGGTAGAGGAGCTCTAGATGTTCAGGCGCTATCTCGTTGGCAACTTCAAGGGCTTGTGCCCTATCCCGCACCAGGGCGACGTAACCTCCGTCCTTCAGAGTTCTGTTGGTTTCTTTCGCTCTCGGGGAGTTTTGGAGTATTGCCTCTACCTCCTTGGAGACCTCCAAAGCGTATTTTTGATCCCAAGTCACAAGCCAAGCTAGCCCATCTGGACCGTGCTCAGCCTGGACGATCACGTCCATGGCCGCCCACTTAGCGGGAACCGATGAGTCAGCGACCACCACCACTTCTGAGGGCCCAGCAAACGAGGAAGGAATAGCTACCTCTCCAGCGACTTCTCGCTTCGCTACGGAAACATAAACGTTCCCCGGGCCCACTATGGTGTCAACCTTGGGTATAGTCTCGGTCCCGTAGGCTAGGGCGGCAATCGCCTGAGCCCCCCCAACCTTGAAGACCCGGTCAACACTAGCGATCTTCGCCGCCGCCAATGTTGCTAGATCGACTCCGCCGGACTTCGTAGGTGGCACTACCAGGAACACCTCTTTGACCCCGGCCACCTTTGCTGGAACTGCCGTCATCAGGACCGAAGATGGATACCTTGCGAGCCCGCCGGGAACATAGCATCCAGCTCTAGCCATTGGAATAGCTTTATGGATGACCTTAATACCGCGGTTGTCAAAGTGTTTTGGCTCCTCCAACTCTAACTTATGGTACTCCTCGATCCCAAAGGCAGCCGCTTCTAGCGCATCTCTAAGCTGTGGATCGATCTCCGAGTAGGCCTCTTCAATCTCGTCCCGAGTTACCTCTATATTCAAAAGACTCACCGAGTCGAACTTCTTGGTTAGATCCAAGAGCGCTTGGTCACCGTGCTCTCTAACCTGCTGAATAATATCCCTAACAGCTGAAACCGGAAGATCACCGATAATTTTTGGTCTAGGAATGATACCCGAATAATCCGGCCCAGCCCCGCTCAGATCGATGACTCTTAGCAATTTTTCACTCCAAATATCACTTGCTGGCCAATAACGACATCGACTCGCCCGACTTTCAGAACTATGCTCCCTAGACACCGCTCATTGGCTGCACGCAGTTAGACATCACGGATTAGGTAGATTGAACATAGATGGCACAAGAAATAAGAGCCGAACTCTCTAGTCTAGAGTTCAGCCTAGGTGAGATAGCCAAAAGGATCGCCGCACTAGCCGATCAGAAATACACCGAAAAACAGGAAGCGATCGCTTCGGAGCTCTACCAAGCCGAAAGGTCGATCCTGTCTGCGGTGAGGCGACTGGAAAAGGCCCAGAATCGACAGTAAAAACGACGTCTGATCTGCGGGACCACGGGCTCTAATTTGATTGGAACTTACCGGTTCGCCTGGGAAGGCAGCAGCTTCGTTTAGCCTACCTCTCTCCGGCCAAGCCTGCGATCCTTAGCGTTTCTGATCAACCCTCACGGCGTTGTAGGAAGTTATATCCCATCTGTTCGGTATTCTTCCGCCATTTGCCCGGCGAGATCGTTTCGCGAGGGAGATTGGTATCTCGGTCTTCCTTCTGCCGCGTCTTTGGGCCGCGTAAAACCAGACTGATAAGGTCGTAGCGGGCAATTTTAGACTCGAACGATGATTGCCGTCGAAATACACGCTTGATCTCGGCACCTTTAATCTATGTTCCCTGCGGTCCCTGGCGGCAACAAAGTAGAACATTTGTGATCTTTGAAAACCCGCCCCATCGCCACAGGTTACTCAAACTCTTGTATTTGATCAAAGAGTGCTAAAGCTTGGACAAATATCTCCCAGCGGACAGGCTTCACATTTTGGTTTCCTGGCCGAACATACCCGCCTACCGTGCAGTATCAATCGCAGGCCGAAAGCGGCGGCATCCAGAGGAGCCAGCCACCCCAGCAGGTCCATCTCTATCCTCGCCGGGTCAGTGAATTCGGTAAGTCCGAGTCGCCCACTTAGCCTAATTACATGGGTATCGACGGCGATTCCAGGCTTGGAAAACCCAACCGTCACGATCACGTTTGCGGTTTTACGACCCACTCCACTTAGCTCAACCAGCCGATCGATGGTGTCTGGGACCTCTCCGTCGTACCGCTCTACCAGCTCACGAGAGAAAGAGACAATATTCTGCGCCTTATTCCTGTAAAAACCGGTTGGCCTGATCAATGTTTCGACCCTA
>JAKAPB010000109.1 GCA_021823045.1 Actinomycetes bacterium
GATGGCCTCGATTGCATCAAAATCAACCAATGTCACGTCGATTGTAGAGTCGCAAGAGAGCTGACCGCTAAGAGTTTGGGCGGCCCAGAGAGTGAGAACCCGAAGTGGTTCCATGTCGTCCATCGCTTCGCAGACTTCGTAGAAATGTCTAGCCGTGGATGTTTCATGCGCTGATTCGATAATCCTGTTGTCGGCCCCCACCTCCCGGGCGGCACGTTCTAGCACAGAGGTATCGAGGTTAGATCGATGGAAATGGGTCATTGTCGTACCTTCGGCGAGCTTGGAAACCTTTCCCACCATTCCAATCCAATGGACTGTTGTAAGTCGATTTTTGTTTGCTCGTTTGATGGCGACTCCGCTGAAGTCCCCAACTTCGACGACTTCTGTTTTAGTCAGCGTTGGATAGTTTCTAAGCGCAAACTCTTCCGAGCGCGATCCAGTTACAAATACTATCTCACGGGATCCCTGAGCCGCTGCAACGTCGATCTGTTGCACTACGGAGGCTCTAAAGGAAGAGGTCGAGAAGGGTTTGACAATACCGGTAGTGCCGAGAATCGATATTCCACCCAGGATTCCTAGGCGAGCATTTGTGGTTTTTTTGGCCATTTCTTCGCCGTCAGGAACCGTGATTGTAACGTTGGTCGCTAGCGTGGTCACTTCGGCGATCGCCTGTCTTATCATCTTTTGAGGTACCGGGTTAATGGCAGGGGAGCCGACTTCAAGGCCAAGACCAGGCTTTGTGACAAGGCCGACCCCTGGACCTCCCAGAATAGTTATATCTCCTTGATAGTCGAGGACTTCAACGGAGGCTGTAATGTGAGCGCCGTGTGTACAGTCCGGGTCATCTCCGGCGTCCTTTACGATGTAGCACCTACCTAATTCATCTTGAGAGACATCAAAGACCACCTTCGCCGAAGAGGGGAGTGTCACTTCTACAACCTTGGGTGCAACGCCGGTTAGCTGACGAATGAGATCAGCCTTTGCGGCCCCAGCGGCACAAGTTCCAGTAGTCCAACCACTTCTCAATTTACCGGCGGGTTTCGGACCGAGGCCTTCCTCCTCTGTCCGGGCATTGAACGTCATTAATCGACCACCCTCTTGCTCCTTCCGGTCGGCCGTCCGGCGGTATCCCCGGGCTTCGAACGTTTTCTGTAGCGATGGGCGAATGTGGGATTGTAGAGATGGCTTCTTTTCTCACCCTGGCCAGAAAGTGCCTCGCCTACCAGCACCAAGACCGTCCTAGTTGCGCCTACCATCTTCATCGTCTCGCTTAGCTCTCCGACGGTTGTCTCTACTATCTGCTCATCCGGCCAGCTCACCCTTACAACGACATAAGCAGGAGTAGTTGAGCTAAACGCAGAATCCGGGCAGAGGAGTTCTTGTTGGAGTTTTTCTGGCATAGCGCCCGAAAGAAAGATCGCCAGGGTGCCTCCTACCCTCGAATAGTTAGCAACGGTTTCTCCCGTGGGTATGGAGGCGCTTGTTTTACCCTCAATGCGGGTATACACGACGCTTTGTGCCTTACCCGGAACCGTGAATTCCTTTGCAATTACCGCAGAAGCAGCCGAAGCGGAGGTTACACCAGGGATAATTTCGAATTCGATGTCATTTTTTTCCAGAAAATCTATCTGCTCGGCGATTGCGCCGTAGATTGACGGATCCCCTGAATGGAGTCGAACGATATTTTCCCGAGGGCGCGAAGCGTAGATCGCAAGGACGTCTTCAAGGGTCATTCCGGACGAGTCGAAGAGCTCTACGTCCTCGCTGCAGTGAGTAAGCAAATCGGATGGAATTAGAGAAGAAGCCCAAATAACTATATCAGCGCTGGCCAGCCGCTTCTGGCCGCGCAGGGTTATCAGGTCGATGGCCCCTGGCCCCGCACCTACAAAACTGATCACAACAAACTCCTCGAAGGCTTAGAATCACATTCCGAGGTTTAATCGTAGGTGATCTAAAAGAATATGTTTCCTTGGTTGACGAGACGGGGGCAAATTTGGTTTGGCCGACCAAAGGTTTCAATGGCCGCCCGTTTTGTAGGTCGAACTTCGAACTAATGTCGCTTTGGCGGAAAGATTACGGTGGAAAGGTAGCCGACCGGCTCGACGCCTATGTCTTGCAACCTAGTGACTTCGGATTCCTCTAGACCTATTTTCATTCCGATCCAGCTGTCAGCCAGGCGGTCCGTTCTCCTGGCGAGCTCTACTATTGCTGGGAGATTTCGACCGCCTTTGTAGATCACTACTGCGGAAGAGCTGTCTCTCAGCGCTTCCTCGATCTGGTCATCAACGTGAAGTCCAACGAGCAACCTTAATGACTCTTCTTCATCAAGAAGTGTCATTCCTGAACGACTTACGAGGTCCTGAAAAGCCATGATTCCTGGTATGGACGAGATTTCGAAACTAGGGTCAATAGATGCCACGGAGCGGGCTAATAGGTTGAAGGTGGAAAAAACATTAGGATCTCCAATAGTAAGGAAGGCAGCTCTTTCCCCAGGCCGCAGTAGGGTTGCTATCTCTTTTGCCGCTGCCGAGGCAGTAGCCTTTCTAAGCTCAATTCCGATTTCGCCCTTGGTCATATCAAATAGGATTCGACGTATCGGAATTGCGCCTATAGCCTTCCTGATTATCTCTTCCGCTCTGCCTGGTTCATCTTGGGACGAAGTGGGTGCCAGTACCAAGTCCGCCGACTTGATGGCCTCTACAGCCGCCAAAGTTAGTAGCTTCGGGTCTCCTGGCCCGACGCCAACTCCGCAGAGGTACTTTCTATCGATCGATTCCTTGTCCAATTTCAGATCTCTCATTCTCGGTAGGACGGTAATACTTGGTGTCGGTTTAGCCGTTTTATCCCGACCGACCCTAGCGTGCAGACGGTGGGCATCTAGTCGGTGCTCGGTGCCCATATCGGAGCTGTTGCTAACCATATGCAGGTAGACGTTGCAGATGAGTGGTGGCTTGAAGAGTTGAGCTATGGAGACTCTTTGGTCTCATGGAACCGCATTGCGCTTGCAACGTATCGCAATGCGGAGTTTGGTTGATATCCCAGATGAAAGTGGAGATAGGACGAAATCAAGCTTGGCCCGACGATACCAGATGATGCTTTGCCACCGCGACCGAGACATTGGAAGTCGTCCCCATCACTGTCCATCTTGGAGTAGTGGTACTCGTGTGCACGAAAGACGCTGCCGCTGTCGAAGAGGGGATTGGTCTTTTTAGTCGACACGAACCGATAGCCAAGGGTGACTCGATCTCCCATTGTCGATCTTCCTTGGTGGACCGAGGCCGTCTCGACCTGTTCTATTGAGGAGCCGAGCACCATATGTCCGGCGCACTCTGCCCAGATCGGTCCGCCTTGAATATGGAAGGAGGCTATTTCAGACAACAGCTTCCTGTTCTGCACAATATCAGCCAAATAAACTTCGGGATAGCCGCCCCCAATTATTAGAGCATCGGTGCCATTTGGAAGGGATTCCTCCTTGGTTGGATCGAAACCTACGAGATCTCCTCCAGCTTCTTGGAGAAGGTCAAAGTTCTCCTGGTAGAAGAAGGTGAAGGCCTTTCCGGTTGCAAAAGCGATCGTCGGCCGGATTTTGTGGCTTTCGAAAGGGGTAGCCTCTAGCGGAACTCCGAGAGAGACTCGACGGGCCAATTGAATCACCTTATCGACGTCTACCTGAGACTGCACCGCTGCGCAGATGGATTCGAGCTTCCTGGTGGCGCGGCTCAGATCTTCTGAAGCTGGAACCAAACCGAGGTGGCGAGAGTCGACCTCAGCAGAAGATTCCTTTGCCAGAGCGCCCAGTAAAGGTATACCGCTTGCGGAAAGTGCTCGGGCTATTTGAGTGACGTGCTCCTTACTTGCCGTCCGATTTAGGATCACCCCAGCGATCAGCAGGGAAGGATTAGTATTTTTAATTCCGATGACACTGGCGACGAGCGATTCGGTGGTACCCCTCGAATCTAGGACGAGGACGATAGGTGCGCCTAACATCATGGCAATTTCGGCGGTAGAGCCAGTGGCGAACCGCCAGTTTCCAGGGTGTGGGTAGGGGTTTAGTATATCTTCAGTAGTATCAAGAGTAGTTCCATCGAAGATTCCCATCACTCCTTCGATGATCAAGTAATCGGCGCTCTTAGCGGCTCGGCGGATGCTAGCCAAAGCACCATTTCGTCCGGTTAGAAATGTGTCGATATTGTAGGATGCGCGGCCGGTCGCAATCCTGTGAAAGGTTGGATCAATATAGTCAGGGCCGACCTTAGCAGCGGCAACGGAGAAACCTCGCTCGCGAGCAGCGGCCATTATGCCCGAAGATATGGTTGTTTTGCCGGCTCCCGAGTTCAATGCGGAGATGATAATCGCTCTGGTCAACTTCTGGTATTCCTTGATTTGTCGCCATTCATAGTCTGCGCCTCGCAACTGCTTTTCTATTGGATGAGTGCTGCCTTAGAGATGTGGCGGGTGGTCGATAACCCTTATGGCCTGCTTTAGCCTGGAGATGAAAAGTAGGAAATTATGTGAAACGTGTGCTTTAGAGGGGGATGCCCCATGAGTTCATCAGATCCTATAGTAGAAGTCGCTTTTGAACATCACGCTTGTTGCTCCCAAGAGTTAAAAGCTGCATATCACGCTATTAGTATTCAATACCTTTTTTGGCAGTGATTCCCTGGTCGTAAGCGTGTTTGATCTTACGCATTTCTGTAACCGTATCTGCGAGATCAACTATCTCTTGTGGACAGTCTCTGCCGGTGATAATCACGTTTGTCTTTGGCGACCTCGACTTAAGTCCCGCTAATACAACTTCTATAGGGACCCAGCCATATTTGACTGCATAGGTTAGTTCGTCGAAAATAAGCATGTCGTAGTCGCCACTTTTGAGCATTTGATCTGCGACTTGCCAAGCGTGTCTCCCTTTGGCGGCGGTCTCGTCGAGGTCAGTGGACTCCCACGTGAACCCGTCGCCAAGTGTATGCCACTCGATAGCTAAATGGTCAGCGAGTTTTTTTTCACCGACCTTCCATTTCCCGCTCTTGATGAATTGGACTACGCCGACCTTCCAACCCCTAGCCCATCCACGTCCCATCACGCCGAAAGCCGCTGAAGATTTTCCCTTGCCGTACCCAGTGTTAACTAAAATGATCGAATCTACCCGTGTCATATCAATCAGGGTAGTATGAAATCAGATGACGGGGAACTCGGTGTAAATCCGAGACTGGTCCGCAACTGTAAGTAGGGAGTTTAACCCATTTGTGCCACGGTCTCGCAGGACCGGAAGGCAGGGTGAGGCGTTGATCTGCAAGTCAGGAGACCCGGGTCTATTACTGCGAGTTAGAGGAGATGCGTGAGATCCGTCGGAAGCATACTTGTCCTGGGAGGCACCAGGTCAGGGAAGTCACGCTTTGCAGAGTCGCTTTTAGTCGGGTCCAAGAAGCCAGAGTACCTTGCCACTTTACGTGTCGACCCAACGGATGTAGATGCTTTGAGTAGGGTAGTTTCGCACAGGGATCGTCGCGGAGACCGGTTTGAGACGAAGGAGATAGATGCGCCAGCGGACTTGATCTCCCACCTGAAGAATACTGACCAGCCGTTCTTGCTGGATTCGATAGGTAACTTCGTGGCCTCATCACTCTTCGATAATGTTGATTTAGATTCCGAGCTAGTGAAGCAACTTTCCGGTAAAGTTCAGAACTTTGTAGTGGTGTCAGAGGAAGTCGGACACAGCCTCCATCCCGAGTCAAAAATCGGCCGAGACTTTGTTGACCGCATAGGAGTCATCAACCAAGGATTGGCACAAGCACTGGATTATGTCTACTTTATGCACGCTGGCATACCCGTTTTATTGAGAGGCAGAGATGGCTGAACAGATCGATGCTATGCTTTCATCGGTCTCATTTCTGAGCTCTTTTCGCACCAAGGCTCAACCAACAAGGCTGACACCGCGCTATTTTGGTGTCGTCGGAATGTTCTTAGGGCTACTACTTGGATTGATATGGCGTATCGCCTCGTTGGTCTTTACTCCGGCAATAGCAGCCATCGTCGTAGTTGGCGCCGATATCTTACTGACTTATGGTCTTCATTATGACGCGATTGCGGATTGTGGGGACGGTTTATTTGCCCATATGAAAGCTGAGCGGCGTCTTGAAGTTATGAGACAGTCGACCATAGGTAGCTTTGGAGCCGCAGCGCTCCTACTGGTCATACTGCTCCGCATAACTTCCTTGACGACGATTAGTGCGAGTCCCGTTCTTTTAGCTGGGTTATGGGGGATATCGCGTTCATTAATGGCGATGGCGATCGGGAGGGGAAATTATGCTCGCCCGAATGGTGGAATGGCGAGCATTTTCATCGGAGCAATGTCTAGTGGAGCCGACTTCGCAGTTCTCCTTCCAGTTGTCACACTTTCCATTACTTTAGTGCTCATCGGAGCTGGAGCCCTTGCTGGGTCGGTAGCTCTTTTCGTTGCATCAGGGATTACCGCCTACTTTTATCGCCGTGGGGTATTACTCCTTGGCGGCTTTACCGGTGATTTAGTGGGTGGAGCTGGGATCATTTTTGAGACCGTCGCTCTATTGGTGATAACTGCTAAAGGTCTGAGATGAGCCGGGCGGATTGTCCATGGGAGGTGAGAGCTTCCAACCAAATGCTTGGGGCGGCGACGGGTCTGTTGCTCGACAGGATCTTGGGAGAGCCAGAGATCGGA
>JAKAPB010000110.1 GCA_021823045.1 Actinomycetes bacterium
TCTTTGCGAGCTTTGCACCTGCGAGTCTGCCTGTGCAGTTGTAGTGGATTTGTGATGAAGGGAAGAAACGATCTACAACGATTACCCTAACTCCGGCGCGTTCGGTATTTCCGTTAATCTCCTTCTTCCTGGAGGTGCTACGTCGACGGGAATGATCCCCGAAGACATGCCAGAAGGGGCCAGACAACTTCTCCTTCGCCCTGAAGTCATGGCGGAACCGATTGTCTTTCTGGCTTCGCCAGAGTCCGAGGGGTTGACTGGCGAGAGGATCGTCGCAAAGGATTTCAGCGAGTGGCTCGTGTCATTCCGTGGCCGACGCACCTAGATACCGTCAACCCAAGCTCTTCATATTGTCTAGAACAGAACGATGGGGGTTGAACGGGTATTTAGGACTGAAACATTCACAGAAATGCAACTCGGGTTCATTTGTTGTGGTGGGGGGGTAAAGCGATCCTGGATTTATGTGCGTTTGAGTGATGGAGCCGTAGAAGGCATGACGGTCGAGGGGGTGAGGGAGAAGAAGTTTGGAGAGTTTAGTGATATGTGGGCGAGGTCGGTAGTGCGAGGTCGGGCAGTGGGCGGAAAGAGAGACTGACAAAGGAGGTTCGCCCCAAACCAAACGGCATCCCAACTACGCCGACGCCAACGTGACGCGATCAGCTTCAGTGACGCTAAAAGCTCCTCACGGAATCAGTGAAGCGTCGCTCAATTGCACCTATGCTACCGGAGCGGGATAGCTCACGTTCTGGCTGGTGGAAGTTGCAGCGAAAGTTCCTTCGGCCACCACAGGAACCAGAGTCGCCAGCGTCCCTTAGCCGGTGAAGCTGATGTCGAACGAGACCAGTCCCGAAGCGTTGGTGGTCCCGCTGATGCTGGTTTGGTCGTTTGAGAACTTAAATCCGGCTGGCGCGTAACCCATCGTGAGCGTCTCGACCCATCCTTGGTTCGGCAATTTCGGAATCAGGTCGGGGGATTGAGGTCGGCGGAGGTTCTGCACCGTGGCCGCACCCTGCTTGCCGAATGAGGTTATTGCGGGCGTCGGTGTGCTGGAATTCGTGGTCGTATGGAGCAGGTAGTCTTTTAGACACCGTGCCAGGGCTAGCGTGGTGTTCGCTGGGACGATTCAGAACGTGTCGGCCGCAGCCCCAACCGTGGTGACCTCAAGGGTCAGTCCGGCTCGCCACCACCCAGACGCTACCTGTATTAGCTGGCGTTCGAATGGTGGTCTCTTTGGATACGGTCACCTTCACAAAAGATCAGCTAATACCGATGGACCAAAGAACTAACCGGGGAACATCGAACTTGGCTTGGTGATTGCTCATCTGTCGTTCAGTGCCAAGCCTCAAGAGACTTGGATTACCTTTTCTGTAGCTGGAGGAAGAGTTAGAGCGAACTTAGGACTTGCTAGCTGGTATGAGAAAGGTGGCTCAAAAGATCCATCTGGACTCTACGGCATTTTTGGCCGCAGGACTCGTTTGTAGAGACGTAACTGGGTCAGGAGTCGCTCAACAATTGGCGGCTTCACCACAATTTTGGATTTAGATGGTCTAGTATCCCTTGGAGTGATTGATGAGAACGAGACGAATGGCATCGACAATCTGACTAACGGCGCCACGGTATGTCTAGTAACCGGCAAAGGTGGCGTTGGCAAGAGTACTGTAGCCAGCTATCTAGCTCAACTTGCAAGCCAGAGATCTCCCAATGTCCTACTAGTCAGACTCGATGACTTTACAGATCTTGTTCAATCGAGCGGAGCCGAACCAGAGACTGAAAATAGTGACCCACCTCGTCAGTCGGACAAGCATGGTCAGGCTTCGCATCATTTGGCGCCGAATGGCTACAAAACTATGAAGCTAGAGCCAAGCGAAGTACTTGTCGACTACCTCGCTGACCATTCGTTAGGGCAGGTGGCATCGAGGCTTATCTCTACTGGAATCATTACCGTAGTTGCGACTGCTATTCCAGGAATAAAGGATCTTTTGCTACTAGGGAAGCTCAAGCAGCTCGAGCAGACCGGCGACTATGACTTGATAGTTGTCGACCTGCCGGCTTCTGGGCATGCCTTGAGCTTTCTGACCTCGCCCGCCGGACTGGCCGAGGTAGCCAGGGTCGGACCTTTGAAGTCACAGGCTGACGAAGTGCTCGAGATGCTCAAAGATCCCAAGAGGGTCAGCTGCATCTTGGTCACTATTGCAGAGGAGACTCCAGTCCAGGAGGCGATCGAGCTAAAGGCGGCGATCGCCGACAAAACCACGCTCGCCCTAGTATCGCTGGTGGTAAATAAGGTCCTCGCTCCGATAGCGATCGACGATCTGGAACTTCAGGCTTCGCCCGTCGACGCCCGCGAAGCCTGGAATTACCGCCAATTGAAGTTCCAGTCGCAAATGCGGCAAATAGAACATCTGATGGAGGAGTTCGATCAAACCATTCTCAGCATAACTGCGGTAGAGGGTGACCTTTCGGGAGGGCCCACTTCGAGTCCGCTGCTTCTTTTGTCAATGGCGACTCTCAGGAAATAGGACGGGGGAGAGTTGCAAAGTTCAATGGCAGAACTCTTGTTAAACAGGAGGGTAATAGTTTGCCTAGGACCGGGCGGGGTGGGGAAAACCACCTGTTCCGCAGCTATAGCCTATGCCGAAGCTGCTACTGGTAAAAAGGTGTGTGTCGTGACCATAGATCCGGCGCGACGGCTTGCATCTGCGCTAGGTCTATCAAAGCTCGGCAATGATGCTTCACTCGTGTCGAAAGTGGGTTCGGGCGAACTGTACGCTACGATGCTGGACGCTCACGCCACATTCGACGACATGGTGAGACGCTACGGAAAATCGCAAGAGCAAATAGAAAAGATTCTTTCTAACAAGCTCTATCAGAATCTAACTACCTCCCTTTCTGGGACACAGGAATTCATGGCGATGGAGAGACTCTTTGAACTCTACGAAGACTCCAGGTTTGACATGATCGTCGTTGATACACCGCCAAGTGTTAGTGCTTTAGATTTTCTTGATGCACCGAAGCGGTTATCGAGCTTCTTGGATAACAGGCTTTTTAAATTGTTGATAAAGCCACCACCCGCATATTTGAGGCCGCTCAGCCTCGCCACACGAACACTTCTAAAGACGATCTCTAAGGTAGTTGGGGCCGAGGTGGTGGAAGATGCAGTCCACTTTTTTGAGGTCTTTTCTGGAATAGAAGATGGCTTTAAAGAGAGGGCGGATTCGGTCGAGAAGGTACTATCTTCAGCGGAGACTGCCTTAGTACTGATCTCGTCGCCGAGCCAAGGGGCAATCCTAGAGTTGGATCAGTTCGCACAGAGGCTCAAAAAGTCAAAGCGCGAATTCCACGCCCTAATAGTCAATCGTGTTACGCCGGACTTTTCTGGACCACTTGATATTCAAGGACAACCTAAAAACCGAGTGACTGATAATTGGGTTTATTTGGCCAAGGAAAGGGCAGCAGACCTTAAGGCGGGAATTGCGCTTAAGGGGTTGCTCGGGGATACCGCAACGCTCTTTGTCGACGAGATTGCTGGAGAAATATCTGACCTGATTGGCGTAGAGACTATCGCCAGAGATATTTCGCTTGGAGAAGTAAGCTAACTTTGCTTCGTGATTCGCAAATGTCCTTACGAGCTACTACCCTTTTAGGCGATGTATAAGATTCTTCTAGTTGCAGATACGCCCTCGGTCATCGACGAACTCGCATCGGCTCTTGGTTCGATTAATTATGAGTTCATTAAGGTCGAAGATGGTAGGAATACGAGAAACGCAGTAAAGACCCACCTTCCAGACCTGGTCATAGTCGATATGCAGGTAGGGAGTATGGGTGGAATGGCTATCTGTCTCGACCTTCGTCTTGAGGAGTCCGGAGGAAGATTGCCTTCGTCGAAGGTCCTGATGATAGTTGACAGAAGGGCTGACATCTTCTTGGCGCGTCGTTCAAGTGCTAACGGATACCTTGTCAAGCCGTTGGACCCGATCAGAATTAGAAAAGCTGTTGTTGAGATCCTGTCGGATCAAAAATTCGAGGATCCCTCGTTCGCTCCGACTGAGACGACGCCTTCTGTGTAGTTGAAAACGGGTGAAACTCCATAGCGACCCAGAGGTCGAATAAAAAAGAGCAGCAAAGAGCCATTCCAGCCAATGGGGGGTAGGCTATTGTTCCACGGGAAGTAGCGCAGCTTGGCAGCGCGCAGCGTTCGGGACGCTGAGGCCGCGGGTTCAAATCCCGCCTTCCCGACCACGATAATTTGGCTGTGACTAAGTACGGGATCGCCACCTAGCCAGAGAGATAAATTTCTCCGGTATTGCCTAGTGAACTCTTGATCCTTGACTGCGTCGAGAATGAGGATCCAGACTGTAGCGGAGTAGACATTTGAGGGTTACCCTGAAATGGCTCTTCAACCCTTCGCTAGCTATGCCTGGGAGTATCGTCGTCGCCAACAACAATCAGGCCGGCGTACGCAGCGGCAGTGTAGTTCCGGGTCGTTCAAAGTACGTAAGTCCACGGTAGCTCCAGATACTGCTTGGTTGCTCGTCAATGAAGACCGCCCTAAAGGATTCAAACCTAGTGGGTTCATGAAAGGATTGACTATGTTCGGTGAGAGTACCGGGCGTCCTAAGGTCTGGATCAGCTACAATCCGAAATTTAAGGTCGTAGGTCTCACCCAACCTCATAGGCTCCTTGTACCAGAACTGATAGGTAAAGCTCGCCCCGATGATTTCGGCCTTGACCCTGAAGTCCCCTGCGCATTCCAGAGTTTTCGTACACCCTTCGGGGATCGGCCAGCCCTCAGTATCAACCCCCGCTTGGACTACTGGTTGAAGGTAATTTAGTGAGGGCGGGAAATTTGAAAATGAAAGATGAAAACGACCAAAGGCGGATCTGGTGGATCTGAGGGGTCCCCGGAAGTGGCTGCGGGAGAGGTGAGGCATCGTGGTGGGTCAAGGGTGACTGGGACGAAAATCGCTTACGAACTCAGCGCCTCTATCATTCCTTTAGCGGAACACCTCGGTCACGAATCCAGCGCTACGCTGAGTCTATGCCATGGATGACCGGATAATGCCCAGATCAGGGGCCGCTACGTCGTCCGGGTTACGGCCGTTTCCGTGTCGGGCATCGTAAATTACTTGATCGACTTTGTCGTGTTCGATAGCCTCGCCGGTATCCCGCTCTCGTTAGCCCCCATGGGTCATTTTGTGGTAAAGCTCCGGGTCATGATCCTCGGGGGGTTGCTAGCAGCGGCACTCCGAAAGCTTCCATATTCCAGTACAGATTGGATGTCCAGACGGTCGCATAGCACAGACAGCTTCCTTCAACACCCGCTCGGAAGCGATAGCGAAACTGATTTACAAGTGGGATCACTGGTGTCAGACTCACCTGAATTCGAAGTGTAGAGTATTTCCAAAGAGGACCGCCACTGGGCTAGAAACAGATCGCGCCACACAGATGTACCTACGTGACCGGCTGCGCAAAAGCCCCGGCAGGCGTATTAATCCGACCCCCCCCTAGTGGTGAAGTGTTCAGATAATCCGGAAGAAAACTAACGGGTCGGCAACCAGCGTCGAATCAACCCTCGAATGTACTGCGGAGCTGGCCCAGTCCTACGAACCCGAGTCCGAGGGCCTTCATGTGGAAGGCCTTCAAATCAAACGAGCTCCCTTTTGAGCGTTCCGCAGCGTAACGGGCTTCTCGCCAGACTCGATGTCCCAACTTGTATGATGTGGCTTGGGCTGGAACTCCAAGGTATCTGTTAATCTCACTAACCATGAACTCACGAGACAGTCCGGTGACTTCGACCATGAAATCCACGGCCAACTCAGGAGTCCACCTCTCACCTGAGAATGCTCCCCACCCGCTCGGTATCTCATACCCATGATGTAGTCCGATATCGACGACTACCCGGGCCGATCTGAAGGCCTGAGAAGAGAACATACCCAGTCTGAACGCCGGTCCCAGAAAAAGGCCGAGCTCATCCATCAAGGTCTCCGCATAGAGTGCCCATCCCTCGCTCAACCCTGACGTCTGGCCGAGCACGCGCTGGAACGCGTTCAGCTTGTTGCCCAGATATGTGATTAGACCGAGCTGAAGGTGGTGTCCCGGCACCGCCTCATGGTAGACGACGGTCATTTCGTTCCACAGTGGAAAGTTAAGCCTCCCCCTTGTCGGATACCAGGTACGGCCTGGACGGGAAAGATCGGACGAGGGCCTTGTGTAGTACATGGCGGCCGCGCCTCCGGGTGGAGCGAGCATCGCCTCACATCTCCGTATCCCTTCAGGTATGTCGAAGTGACTCTGAGAAAGTTTAGCCATGGCCTCATCGATGACAGTCTGATTCCAGCTGAGGAACTTGTCCTCACCACCGATCGTCAACTTCTCATCGTTGTCCAGCCGTCTGAAGACATCCTGGAGCGGAGTCCCGGGAGCTATCTCGGCTGCTATCTGGTCCATCTCCTTTTGGGTAAGTCTCAGCTCTTCCCAACCCCACTCGTAGGTATCCTTGGGACCGAACTCCATTCCATTGAACTGTCTACAACGAAGCAGCCATTCCACTTCGCCAACACCATCCCGATCTGGGGCATACGGCAGATACTCATCCTTGAGGTAGTTTGCAAATCTCAGGAGCGCCGACGCTGCATCCGCTGAAACGGCCTTCCCAGATGGACTCGACCCGGACATCAATCGTCCAAAG
>JAKAPB010000111.1 GCA_021823045.1 Actinomycetes bacterium
TCCACTACGAACATAGCAAATGCCAGCTTCGTGCTGGTGTATGCCTGCTCCGGCGGAGCTACGCCGAGCATGGCAAGTTCGACGGTGTCCGTTCCACTTGGTAGCTCGAGCTACACCTATGTTCACCCCTCCAATTCTCCAGAGAGCGTGAACTTCCCGTTGCCTTCGGGAATTTGTCCATCGGGGCATAATGTCATTATAAGCAAGCACTCCTACTTCACTGGGCTTGTGTATAACAGTGTTCCGACCGAGATCAAGTTCTACTGGAACATGCAGACGCTTAACTCTGGCAAAGAGTCAGGCGGAGACGATTCGACTATCGGCGGCCATGACTGGGTATACGGTACTGCGGATCCTTCGGCCCTGATCCCAGCGCTGGGTGGTGCCGCACCTCTCGGGGCGGGTCTGTTGGTGATAGGTGGCGGCTCGGTGGCTTTCGTGGCAACCAGGAGCAGGCGACGCAGGTCCATCGCAGAGAGTTCTAACTAGGCAAGGCTGGTAGGCAAATGTATAGTAACTTGACCCCTGCGGCCCTGGCATCAGGTGCCGCAGCCGGAGTGGCTGGAAGTCTAGCCTTCACGGGTACCGGGGTTGGTTGGTTCATCGCCCTCGGAATCATGCTCTGCGCCGGCGGTCTACTGCTGATCCGTCGTGGCTCGATGCGCAGGGCTAGGCTGAATTAGTATGGCGGGTCGGGTATCGGCTGATGGCTCAAATGGTAGCACTTCAGAGCTACCCGACCAGGCTGTGCGTCTTAACGCAAGGCCACTGTGGATAAAGTTTTCGGTGGCCGCGATTTTTCTTTTCGGTTCTTGGTGGATTCTCGGACATTACGTTGCATGGAAGCAACTTGAGACGATTGTCTCAGCTGGGGCGATGCGCATTGCCTCGAGTCGACTGGTAATTGCGATGCCGGGAAACATGATCTTTCTTTACTCAAAGAACGGGCTCCACGTTGTTTCGGCGTTGGAGGTCGCATCGGAGTGTTCCGTCGGCTACTTGACTGCGACCCTTTTGGGAGTGGGGGCCCTGTTGGTATTCATCCGGCGGTTGAGTATCAGGCGGATCCTAGCCTCAATAATTACCGCAAGTCTGGTGCTCCTGGTCTTCAATATCTTTCGGATAGCGATGATTGGGGCAATGGAGGTGTGGCTGGGTACCTCGAGGGGCTACGCGATAGGCCACGTATACCTTGGGACAGCGGTAACTTTTGTCGGCACCTTGCTTGCCGGAGCAACATTCCTTCTCATGCTGGTCGTTCGGGACCGGAAGGGGCGATCGATTGCAAAGGGAGTCACAGTTCGGTGATTGCTAGATTCGAAGGCCGCCCCGGATGAACGTCGTCTTTATTACCCTTTCCCAAGTGGTCCTTGCAGTTGCGATGCCTTACTTTTTTATCTCCATATTTCTGGGAGTTAGGGCGAATAGGAGGGCCTCCGGAGGACGGCTCTCTAACCAAGAGAACGTCGAGAATTTGACAGAATTTGCAGATGAGGAGAGCGACAAAGTTACCTTCTTTATCGTTCCCTGTCTGAACGAGGAGCTCGTAATTGGGGCTACTGTCCACTACCTCCTGAGTGAGACCAATGGTCGAGTAATTGTCGTCGATGACGCATCTGATGATGGAACCGGCGACGCAGCCTATCGAGCGGCATTGGAGTTGTCCGCTTTGGACAGGATCAAAATAGTCCGACGGGAACTGCCCAATGCGAGATTGGGAAAGGGAGCCGCCCTCAATTCCGGCTATCAGGCGGTTTTGAATGAAGTAGACGATCTTCAGATTGACCATGATTCTGTGATAATCGGCGTGATGGATGCCGACGGTCGGATGAGCAAAGGTGGACTCGGGGCAGCTCTGCGCGGTTTCAAGAGCGAACGAATAGGCGGGGTTCAGCTAATAGTTCGGATTAGAAACCGATCGAAACTGATAACTAAGTTTCAAGATGTCGAATTCTGGATGATCTCTGCGATGTCGCAGTTTGCCCGCACGGTCAGTGGAACCGTCAGCCTGGGAGGAAATGCCCAGTTCACAAGGCTTATTGCCCTGGAGGGCCTCGAGGGCAATCCGTGGTCGGACTCCCTGACCGAAGACCTCGATTTAGGAATTCGACTAATTGAGCGGGGCTGGCGGATAACCACCGTTGGGGATGCGTTCGTGGATCAACAGGCAGTTGAGCACTACGGGCAGTTACTTCGTCAAAGGACGAGATGGTATCAGGGCCACATGATGAGCATTCGTCGACTACCGTCGCTTTGGAGGTCAACTAATGTCAGCCAGACGGCGCTTCTAGAGGTGACCGCATACCTCCTCGTACCGTGGGTGATAGTCCTTCCCTGGTCGATTCTTCAGCAGTGGGTGTTTTACGAACTTATATTCGGGAATGGTCGTAATATTTTTGCCCAGGGTTTGGGTTCGATACCGTGGCAGGTGGCCTACGGGGTGATGTGGTATGTGCTATCTTTTCTACCAAACATCCTCGTGGGACTGACCTATTCCAGGAGAACGCGCTCGGTTTCAGTCCTATACGCCCTGCTGCTCGGGCATCTGATGATCATTTGGAACTTTGTAGGATATATTGCCGCATGGCGTGCCGTCGGTAGGATGATCATCGGAAAAGGCGGATGGGCCAAGACTAACCGATCTGTGGAATCGACCACTACTGCGGCGGTAGGGAAGTAGTGGATAGATAGGGTCCTCCTAATAGGTATCTTGACTAGATCACTTGATTAGTCGGCTAGGACTTCAATATGATTGTCCTTGGCGTGTGTCCAATTGGGTTCGATGATCCCTGGTGGTCGACTAAAAGGCGATAGGCCGCTTTGTTATCATTTTCGTTGGGATTTGCCTGTTCAGAAGGGAATTTCTCTCTGGGGCGTTTTTGGGGCGGAGGGTTGTGCACTTTCTGATTGGCACATGGATCTTTGTCGTAGCAACCATTTTTAACCTTCTCGGGACGCTATTTGTGGTTGCGAGTCTCCAGGTGAGGCGCAGGGTTGACCTTGTACTAGGTTGGCTTGTCGTGCTACTGGCACAGACGGTAATCGAGACCCTACTTTGTGGCGTTTTGGCGCACCTTTTGGAGCCAGGAGGGTTAATCGCTGCTGCGGCTATTTTTTCATTCGCCGAGATCTACTTTGTGACGGAGAGTCCGGAGAGATCGAAGCGTGTAATTGCGGAGTTGAAGCTTCAAACGAGGGCCTTCGGCGCAGGGGCTCTTCGGATTTGGCGCCACCCTTTTCTACTTCTGGTAGGACTTATTGTTGTCGCTGAAGTTGTCTGGCAGGTGGTTCTCGCAGTCAGGCTCCCGCCGACCTCCTTCGATACCCTCACTTACCATCTAATTGGCCCAGCCACCTGGATCCAGCACCGTGCCATTGTGCATTCGGACCAGAGCATCTTTGCCGACACCTATCCAGCTGATCAAGAGGCAATTACCGCCTGGGTGGGTACATTTTTTCATTCTCTTAGCTACGCAGATCTTAGCAACCTTCCTTTCGTTGCGATGGGGGCGCTCTGTGTGGTCGCTTTGGCTCGCGAACTTAGGGCTTCAAAGCTCGCAAGCATCTTTGCGGCCCTTATCTTTGTCTCGCTCCCGACTATTTTTTTGCAGATAGCCACCTCCTATGTCGACATCGCAGCCGGAGTAGCCGCAGTGACTGCACTCTATTTTGTGCTAACGGCCTACAAAGCCCGCCAACAAGGGGATTCAGGAAGTGACCGGATCGGGGGTTACCTATTTTTGGCGGGTTGTTCTGCTGGACTCGCAGCGGGGGTGAAGAGCGACAATTTGGTGATAGCCGGAATAGTAGGCCTGATCGGTCTGTGGCAATATGTGAGGGCGGCGAGGGCGGGGCGCTCCGTGCGTTTTTCGTTTTCATTTCTGCAGTTGGCCCTTCCTATGGCCGCTATTGGTGGGTTCTGGTACGTTCGTACCTGGATAACCTGGAAGAATCCCTTTTACCCCATATCTATTTTGGGATTTCATGGTTATGGAACGGTTCAGAGCCTGATCATTGGGTCAAATCTTCCCTCAAGCATCTCCCATGGCTGGGGCGGATTCCTGGGTCAGGCAGTCCTGTCTTGGCTATTTGATCTTCACCACCATAGTTACGCCTATGACCAGCGGCCAGGGGGTTTTGGCTTGCAATGGTTGGTGGTTTTGCTCCCCTGCTCGGTGGTCGCCATTTTTTTGCTCTGGAGAAAGTCCCGGAAAGGGGGGACAAAGGGACAAAGGTTCATCGTTATCCCTTCTCAGTCGATGCCAGAGGATATCTCTTTGCCTAGGAGGGACTTCGTTCTGGCTATCGTTGTGCCGGTCGTCGGGTTGCTGATTTCTAGCCATGCCGCCTGGATGGCCCGTTATAGCGTCTCGTTGATGTTGGTGGGTTGCGCCTGTATGGCTTATATCATTACCCGGCTTAGTAATCTTTATACCGGGTGGAAGTATCTCGGTGCGCTGGTCGAGGTGATCGCAGTGGCTTCCATGGCGCTTACGATCTACTGGGCTTCGAGCCCTACCACCTATGCGATTGTGAAGAGTAACGGTTCCTTCGAGTATGCGAGCTTTTCCCAGATTCTCCACGTTGTTGCTACTGGAGACGGGGAAAAGGTGTTAGAGCCGTGGCCCCAGTATCAGGAGCTATCGAGGCTAGTTCCAGCCGGATCAACCCTCGCATTTTCGGGGTATGACTCCCCTATGTTTACCTATCCGTTGGTGGGGGTGAAATTGAGCAGGTCGCTGGTAAGGCTGAACTCCTCATTTACCCCTGGAGGAATCAAGGCTGCGATGATTGCCGCCGGAGCAAGGTACCTACTCCTCGGCCCTACCGTCACCGATGAAAAGCTTTACCGTGGTATCACCCAGGATATTGAGGATTTTCGGCCGCTCACCAAAGGTGGGCCGATCGGCGGACAGAATCTCTTTGAGCTTGGCAAGTGGAATGCCTGCGGAAATCCGAATTTCTCCCTAGTCAAATACACTATTTCAGCGACAAATGATTTTGTCGTGACAGCGAGGTTGACTGATTCTTGCGGAGCGGCTGGGGGACTCGTGGTGCATCTATACCAAGGCAAACAAGGCGTTCCAACTACCGCTAACTCATACCGACCAGTAATGGAATCCACGACAGATTCTGGAGGGTATGTCACCTTTAATATCGTGAATCCTCCGTCGGATGCCCAGTATTTTGTCCGTCAGACGGGAGGATATGTCGGTTCGACACTACTGGTTCCAGCGGCGACTAAGCCGTTTACTCCCCAATATGTGCCGTTAAATTAGCTCGGAGTGAATTCATGACCCCTGGTGAACAAACCCGGCTGAAAGTCTCTCGTACTATTGAGGCCTTCAAGTCGGCGGAGTGGTCTGACTCTGTTTCGACCTCGAGACCAATCAAAGTGCTCAAAGACCTAAGGCCGCTGTTAATTACTCGTGTGAGTCTGCTTGCTCTTTCCATTTTGGTGGCGGGGTGTAATTCGCAGACAAGCGCATCTTCGACTACGACTTCAGTGGCCCAGCATCGGAGGTTGAATCCAGGTTATTCGTTTAGCAAACCGGTAGAGGTGGCTAAGGGCCCTATAGAAGCACTGTCTTGTGTTTCGAGAAGCTTCTGTATGGCTGCCTCGGGCGACGGAACGATGTATGAATTCAACGGTCAGAGTTGGAATATATCACTTCGATCGTCGGCTAGCGTGCCAGCACCCTCCGGGGTCGTTCATCCGACGGTCGATTGTTTTTCAATCAAGATCTGTATCGGAGAGCTCGCCGATTCGAGTTTGTCGGTTTTTAGCGGAAATGCCTGGTCGACTCCGTCGAGGATTCCTGGTGCACAGCCGATAGCGGCGATTGGCTGTAGTCCTACTGGGAGTTGTCTGGCAATTGACGCGGTGGGAGACGGTTTCCTCTTTCGGAACGGCGCCTGGTCTGAGGCATTTAATGCATGGGGGAGCGCAGTTTCTATAAGCTGTGCTGCGGCGAACTTCTGCGCAGCGGCTGGAGGTGGGGTCTCATTTTGGAATGGTTCGTTTTGGACCAAGCCGATAGCCGCCGATCCGAGTGGCCTTCCCACCGCAATCAGCTGCGTTACCGCAGGTTTCTGTATGCTCTCCGATAACGAAGGTCGAACGATGATTTGGAATGGAGCATCCTGGACGAACCCAGTGAGGGTGATTACGGGTCGGATAGTTTCCCTTAGTTGCCTCTCCAGTCGATGGTGCGTAGCAGCGGGAGGAAACGCCGAGGTTGCACTGTTCGATGGCGGATCCTGGCGCACGATTTCAACTGGTATATCTGACTTGAAATTCACCGCGCTTAGTTGCACTGGAGTGGGGCGTTGTGAGTTAGGAGATGCCAAAGGTCAGGTAATCTCTCTGCACATTGGACCGGGAACAGTTTCCTAGCGCGAACGACTACCCCTCACCAGTTGGGTGGGATCCATCTGGTGAGGGCGAACCAAGTACATCTCTAGTCTGAACTTAAACCCCCAAAATCGGCATTTCTCCATACTGAGCAGCCATTATGTCTTATTCTGTTTTTGAAATGTAGCCAGTAATCTACTTGACATTGTATTTGTGGTCTGCTAGTATGTGCGTGTGGATCCTAAGAACGCTTCAATGCATGTTTCCCATGTCGTGAGCAGACGTGAGATCGGA
>JAKAPB010000112.1 GCA_021823045.1 Actinomycetes bacterium
ATCGGCAATGTGAGAGATTTCTTTAGCTTTTTTTGAAAATTTCTTGCTACTCACAGTGATATGTGCCACTCTAGGTGTAGACGGTATGGATGAGGGCCGGAGTGGAGGAGAAAAGGATGAGGCGGATCAGCGCCACAGCGGTAATAGGAGTGATCCTGGTGGGACTTGTCGCTGGGATGACCCTTCGCTTGCTGACCGGTCGACCCTCAATTGCATTCAAAAACTCCTCCGCTTCCTTGGCCCCAATCGTCCCCGCTCAGCCCGCCGGAGGGACCTTGGTAGCACGTCCGTCAACTCCCAGCGCTACCTCTACTAATTCCCAGGCGCCGGTGGTGTCTGCACCCAAGCTTCCGACGGTGCAAGTAACTACCTCCCAAACCCCGACCGTCCAGTCCACTTCTACGCCCCAGGCGACGCCAGCACTTCCAGTGGCACCTGTAGCGGTGACTCCGGCGACGCTACCCAGTGTTACCTCCATTAATTTGCAGTCGGTATCTGGTGCGTCACCCAGTGTGATCTGGGTCTTTGGAACCAACCTCGCTTCTGTAACTGAGGTCTCTTTCGGAGGGGTGACCTCCCCGGTTTTGCACTACTTTGCTAGCCAAGGGGGGATAGAAGTCCAGACACCGCTTCATGGTCCCGGTACGGTCGACGTAAGGTTGATCTCCCCGTCTGGAATGTCGCCACTTACACCGGCGGACACGATAACTTTTGTCGAGCCGGCAACTTCAAACATCGGCTCCGCCCAGCTCCCATAGCTGAGGAGTTTTTTTCGGGGCAAAACCTTATCAAATGATGATCGAAGGAAATTGTGGCGGTGGCCGTTTTTGGAACCACTTTCAATTACGACGGGCCGGCGGGCGATCTCTAGTGCATAATCGATAGATCAGAACTCTGGTAGGGGGGATCTTGCTCGGTAGGATTGCGCTAGCCATTCTCGGATTTGTAGCCCTAGTATCGGTATCGATCAATGTCGTTCGTACATTGTTAGTCCCCCGTGGTTATATCTCTGGTGAGTCGAAGATCGCTTATCGTTTGGTCACCTTCGTCTTCAGATTGATTGGAAGATGGATCAAGGAGTACCAGAGGCGCGATCGACTCTTGGCATACGAAGGTGCCGGGATACTGCTCGCCATTTTGGGGACTTGGGTAGTGTCGTATCTCGTCTCTTTTACACTGCTCCTCCTACCCTCTATCTCCTCGCCTTTTGAGGCCTTTAGGGAGGCCGGGGGATCGATGCTTACCCTCGGTTTTGTCTCTACCACGTCGGTTTGGCCAACCCTGGTAGATTTTTTAGCCGGTGGCGTAGGACTCGTGGTGATAACGATACAGATTGCCTACTTGCCTACCCTCTATAGCGCCTACAACCGACGGGAAACCGAGGTGACCCTCCTCTCCTCTAGGGCGGGTGAACCCCCGTGGGGTCCCGAGCTCCTGGCTAGGTCGCGCCTATCGGGACTCATTGATGACCTCCCATCCTTCTATCGAGTCTGGGAACGTTGGGCCGCCGACGTCCAGGAGAGCCACGTCAGCTACCCAGTGCTTACACGATTTAGGTCGCCTCAGCACTCGACTTCGTGGGTCGTGGCGCTATTAGCAGTCTGTGATTCAGCGGCGCTTTACGATTCGGTGTCCCCGAACCACTGTCCTATTGAGAGCAGATTGGCACTTAGGTCCGGCTTCCTCTGTTTCAGGCACCTGAGTAAGAATATGGGGAATGAGGTAGACGAGGATCCTAGCCCTATGGACCCGGTCGAGCTCGGGTTCCAAGACTTCCAATATGGATATCGGCGATTAGCCGAAGTTGGCTTCCCGCTGGAACGCACCGCCGAGGAGGCTTGGCCGCACTTCAAAGGGTGGAGGGTCAACTACGAGAAGTCTGCCTATTGGCTAGCTGAGGTGTTGGACGTCGTCCCGGCGGAATGGGCCGGTGGGCGCCGTGGAGGTGACGCTCCCATCGGGTTCGTCTTTTTGAAGGATCGTACACCTGAAGATCCAAATGCCGAGCAAGGCGTTCCTTTTACTCCGATACCAAAGGATCTCGAGTAGTGGTCGGTTGATGATGATTCAGCCGCAAAGGGCAAGTTTCTGCGTCGAAGTGATTGCGGGCTAGGCCTCACCGCTCTTTGTTGACATGTGACTGGCATATTTGACATGGTCCATTGAGCTCGATTTAATTGTGTTTAATGTCGACGGATGTTTGCTTCTTATTAGCGTTTAACGATCGTTGAATAAAGATATTGGATAGCTTGTGCACTATCTAGCAAATTGGCACAGTTCAATTGGAGATATTATCAACGATTGATGATTTGTTGGGTGGCGAATCTTCTCTATAGTCAGCCAATGAATTGAAAAGTCGAAGTCGACCGTTATCCCAGGCCGCTCCCACTGAAGCGGCTTGATGTTCAGCTACCCCTTGCAGGTCACATTGTTGGTTCGAACCACTTAGGCGACATTCTGTCCGGGCAACGCATTTAGCTCGATTATTTGATAGCTGACCCGTGGTTTGCACATGGCAAGGGTTGAATGGATTGTTTCAGTCTTTGGTGCCATTATTTACCTTGTGTGAGTAATTCTGAGCTTCAATTAACTTTCTAAGAATTGTTTTAGATTTTTGATGGTTTGTGGTAGGGTTGGTCGTTACTTTGGGCGGGCGAAGTCGAGAAGATTTGTTGATGCGTGCCTAGTTAGTCAATCGGTGAGCTGATATTTGGTGACATCAGACGACGGACGCAAGGTCTCCGGGGTAGATGGTCGTACCCAAATTGGAGATCAGAGCATTGAGGTGAACTACGCCGATGGCGCGGCTGCTTCGTCGTTTAAGTTTATCCACAGTGACAGAAGTTCATTTTTGCTTCTCGCCCTTACGGTGGTCGTTGGAATAGTTTGGGGGGCCGATGCGATTCTCGCAACAAAAAGCTCTCCGGCGATTTCCGTAGTCATCTATCTGACCTTTGGTTCGGCCCTCGGAATCGCGTTTGCCATTCCACTCACCAAGCTGCGCCGTCCGATTCAGACGCTGCTGGGCGAAATAGTCCTTGGAGGTTTCGGAACTTTAGGTTACTTTGTTACCGGGGCGAACCACTATGTCGCACCGATATTGGTTGGCCTGTTTGTTCTAGCCGGTGTCCTCGAAGGACCGGGATTCGCCGGATACCTCTTCCCCTTCGCCCTTATGGCCTCTATCTTCCCGATTATTGTCCATGGCGTGAGTTTTGGTGAAGCCCTACCCGGTCTGATAGCGGTGGTCGTTGGGCCTGCTATCGCAGAGGTGGTCGCATCGAGTAGGAGTGATCGTCGGGCAACCAACGACATTGCCGGTTACGTGCACCCCTTAGCCGCAGTTGCCCTAGACGACTCCTTTGAGTCACTAGACGGGGCGATCTCGAGGATTCGGGAGATAGTCAAGGCCGATGCGGCGGCGGTGGTGCTGTGGGACTCCGAGGAGGGGAGAAGGGGCGAGTTCTATCGATCCGTTCCGCAGAATGCCACGCTATCTGGAGGTTCATTGATCTTGGCGGACAGGTCGTTGGTTCGCTTCGCCGGGAGGGCGGAAAAAGGGGTGGAGTGTGATGTTGAGATTGAAGCGATTCCAGGGACTAAGCCATTTTTCTATACGACGTCGGACCTGCCAACCTCATTCATCGAACCCGACTTCGAGGATTTCTGGTCTAAGCGAGCCGACGTAGGCGATGTTCTCAACGAATCCTTGCCCCTTGGCTACCTAGTGTCGGTGCCATTGCTATGCTCGCAGGAGCTCCAAGGCGTGCTCGTCTTAGAGGTGTTATCGGACGACAAGCCGGATCTGTCCCAGTTTCCATCGGAACTCTTTAGTGCTGCGGCTTCATTGGCGATTATCATCCATACGAGGCTGAAGACGGACCGGCTGCTGGCGGAAGCCTCCACTGACCACCTGTCCGGCCTGGCGAATCGCCGACACTTCCTTACCCAAATGCAATATATCGACCCCGCTGATAGCGTTGCATTTGTCGATCTCGATGGATTTAAGATGCTCAACGACACTCTCGGTCATCACGAAGGTGATACGGAGATATCCAGATTCGCCGTTTTGCTGACGTCGAGTCTGAGATCCGGGGATCTCGCAAGCCGTTACGGTGGAGACGAGTTTGCGGTGATCTTTAAAGAGGCCGATGAAGTCCAGGTTTGTGTTATTCTCGACCGCATTAAAAGGACCTGGGCAAGTGTCGGCCGAACTACATTCTCCGCTGGTGTTGCCCAGGCGGACGGATTCGGGAAGCCTATGGATGTGCTGAGGCGTGCCGACCTAGCCCTCTATGCAGCAAAGCGCCGGGGTCGTAACCGGGCGGTTGCATCTTCGGCGTTGACACACGCCGAAAAGAAGGGATCAACGGACCCCAAGAACAAGGGAGTAGAGTACCTGGGGGATGACTTAGCCGACAACGCATAGGCCGTCGACAAGGTGTATTTCGCCGACGACCCAGATGATGCGGGTTAGATTTCGAAGGAATCTTCGAGGTAGTGTCTTCCGATTTCGCACCGGTCAAGGTGACGGCAGAATCTGCAGTTTGACCCGGGTGAGGCCAGCTCGCTGAATTGGGTCTGTGCCAGGTTTGCTTTGATCAGTTTGGCTCGGTCGTCAATGGCTAGAGTCAACTCGTCGATCCATTTTTTGACCTGTCCGGTTAGGTAGAGTCGAAGGGAGATGTCGCCAGCCGCTGGATCGACTCGCAATAGGCCGGCCGGGGCTACCTCGTCCAAAAGGAGACAATAGATTGCATCGAAGTACTCTAGGTCTTGCCTCGACCCTTCAAATGCCAAGATCACCGGGCGGTTGTCGGTTTCTCGGTTTGTGGCGACTATCGATATGTCGACTCGAGAAGAGAGGATGAGCCTCCTCTGAGCGCCGTCTCCAAGGTCTAGCTCGATTGGAATATCACTCTTACGATTGGAGCTGGCAAAGCGGTATCCCATCTCAAAGAGGTCTGAAAAGGGAATTAGCTCAGCGATTCGGTTGAGTTGGGAGAGAAAGGCACTCCTGTAGGCGATGAATCGGGGATCCGATCCGTTTCTTTTGGACCTGAGTCGGGCCAACTCCTTCCCGAGGGAGCTTTGGGAATCTATCGCTTCGTCGATCGACTTATCTACGGCGAGCTCGATTTTAAAGTCGCAATTTGCGAGGTTGGCTATCGATGAGAGGGTTATCTGTCTCTGTGCTAGCGCGGGTTTCCAAGCGAACCTCTCTTCGGACTTTGTCGCAGCGGCCAAACAGGGTCTGGAATTGAATAGGTCATTTCTTTCCAACTTTAAGTTTGAGGGCAGCGTCGTGACTAAGTGGGGATACTCCGCGATGAGCTGCTCTGCCACGAGGTCCGCAACGACTTGTCTTCTCTGCGACCTTGATGATCCGGTACTTTTGCCCGTCGCCGAGGCATTCGCCTCACGGAGCTTTTCGATAAATTCAATCTGACGAGGATTAGTCATCGACGCTTCCCTTATCCTCGGTCGGTGCTTGTATCTCATTGTCGTTGGGAATCGGCGCTTCGATGGGCATCCATCCCAATCGGTCGTCGTCGGTTACCTCTTCGCAGGTAGAGTTTACGGGACAGAATTGGCATAGCTCGACCGACCTCGTTGGTGTGGAATTTTTCGCTTGCGCGATCTCTATCATTTTGGCAATCGCAGCTAGCGTCCTTTTCGCCTCGTCGTCGAGTAACTTCAGACTCGTGGTTATAAGGTCAAGCCGATCAAGGGCCAAGTAGTAGTTGCCTATCAGGGTTGGGGGCCGACGAGATCTAAGGGTTTCCATGAGTGCGTAGAGGTGGGCATCTTCGACGTCGAAGTCCTTTGGGGTACCGCTTTTTACGTCGATAACTATTACCGCTTGGTGGTTGGGGTCGAGGTCACTGAGGACTAGGTCCGGTCTACCGATCAGCTGGAGTCTTCCATTGCCGAAACTGATGGCAATTCGGTCCTGTAGGCGCAGAGCGAATCGCTCGCTCGTCGCTTTAGTGTCCCAAAAGGCTGCCAATTTGAGGTAGCCTTCCTCAACCTTAGCCCTAACTTGGTCATTTACTTCGGGGTCGATTTCAAGCACGTCACCCAGTGCTGAGATGAAGGAGAGTGCATCCTCGCTCGGGTCTTCAATCTTGCCGCCTGCAGCGTGGATGCTGAAGCAGGCGTCGAGGAGGGATCCGATGACCATTGCCGGGGTGGGCTTGTCCTTGGATCGTTGGCTTTCGACTAAGTTTCGCTCGCACCTGAGGACGCGCCTTATTTTGTCCTTTGTTACACGCAATTCCCGCTGTTCATAGCGGTTTTGAAGCAGCTCGAACACCCCTTTGGTGAAGCGGTTTATGAGTTCAGTCACCTCAGTTGGATTAATCTCCGGCGTTCGCAACGCTAACGCTTGATCGAGCGAGAGTCGATTGGCATCGATGGTGATCTGCCTATCTGCATTCATCGGTGGCCCACTTGAGCCGAGGGTAGGGGATCGGTCTTTGCGTACATAACCTCAAGTTAGTGGCACGCGGTGCCACCGTAGCTATCGCAATGCTTATCAGGTGTGATATTCCAGGGCGTTCGTAGGCCTCTCACGGTGCGATCCGCCACGGATTAGCTAATCAAGTGGTAGCTGGCGGCATGGGCCCAATACAGTGGCGCCCAGTGC
>JAKAPB010000113.1 GCA_021823045.1 Actinomycetes bacterium
ACCAGGTCTAAGTTCACTTCCGTCCGCCAGATCTTCATCTCCCCAAGATAGCTCAAAGCGAAATGGACCCTTTAGATCTTTGCACTATTTGTTCACACAGAGCGCGATTAATGCGAAGTCTCAGCGTAGTTACCCGGTCCCACCAGCTTCCATAAAACCTCAGCCACCTGTCGAGCCATAATCTTCTTTTTCAGGGAGAAGGCCGAGGTCCTCCTGCCTCGCAATCACGTGCACGTCGATACCAGACTCACCAGCCGCCCTAATTACCTTGGAGACGATAGATCCGTGGGCAAATTCTTTCCATCTTGAATGGCTCGTCGCCCCCATGATTATCTGAGTAACCCTCTGGGTTCGAGCGAAGGAAACGAGTGCTCCGGCGACTAGGTCCGCTACGATCACATGATATTCTGCACCTAGGTCTTGGGCCAGACTCTCCAGCTTCTGCGCAGCATCCGGGCTCATCCTTTTGGCGTCTGACGACTTGACGTGGACCACCAATAGCTTTCCCTTTGATCGACTAGCTATCCTCGCCGCACGATGCAGCAGCGACTCTGAACCGGGAGCTCCGGTAACCGCCGCCATTACCCTCTCTCTGGTCTCCCAGGTTCCCGACGAACCCATCCGGGCGAGGTAGCTCAGCATCTCCTCTTCGGTTTCATCGGCGACGAACCTTAGGGCAAGGTCTCTGAGAGCCGAGAGGTTTTCAGTCCGAAAGAAGTTCACCAGAGCATCGGCGACCTTTTCTTTGGGATATACATTTCCGTGAATAAGCCTGCGTCTTAACTGCTCGGGCGATGAATCGACGAGCTCGATCTGATCGGCGGACCTCACCACCCAATCTGGAACCCTCTCGCGCACTTTGACTTTTGTGATCGATTCGACGACGTCCGCTATCGACTCAAGGTGCTGAATATTGAGAGTAGACAGGACATGGGTACCATTCTCCAGGATCTCCATGACATCCTGCCATCTCTTGTCATGTCTAGAGCTACCAGGCACGTTAGTGTGGGCGAGCTCATCGATCAAAACGAGTTCCGGCTTCCTTTGAAGCACTGCGTCGAGATCCATCTCTTCAAAATCCGTCGACCTGTAGCTAACCAATTTCTTCGGTATGGTCTCGAGACCTTCGCACTTTGAGATCGTGTAAGGCCTACCGTGAGTCTCTACGAGGCCAATAACGACGTCGGTACCTCGATCTCTTCGCCTCCTGCCCTCGTCGAGCATCGCCACGGTCTTACCCACCCCGGCAGCGGCACCAAGGTACAGTCGAAACTTCCCCGCCGGTGCGACCATATCAGGAAGCTCGTCGATCTTAAGCCGCTGATCCTCCTCCAACTCCCCCTCCTTGTCATTTAGAGAGCTCTACTCCCTTTAGGTCGTCGCAAAAAACTTCTTCAATAGGTCTAACATAACTCAAATGACCTTCTTTTCAGCGAAGAGGGCGTCGCAGGGTTTTCCGACGGGTCTCGCCTACCTGCTTGCCTCAATGTTCCTACTGACTGTTGCTTTGGTGATCCTAAGGAATCATCTCGACATTGCAACCCCGGCCTTCATCCTGCTTATCCCGGTAGTTATCGGAGTGGTGGTCGGTGGATTTTGGGTAGGGGTCGTCGGAGCCCTACTTGGATTCTTAGTATTTGACTACCTCTTTATCCCTCCTTACTACACGCTGAGCGTCGGAGCCCTTCAAAACCTTGTCTCGTTATTCGTCTATGTCGTGGTAGTCGTCTTGGTGTCTACAGTCGTCTCCCGACTCAAAGATGCACAGTTGGAAGCGAAGACATTTGGCGACGACTTCTATCGGCTGGCACAGACCTCCCAGGCCCTGATCGGAGTTAGCGGACTTGAGCCACTCCTCGCCAAGGTTACCGAGTCACTCGCTAGCAACTTCGGATACCTCTCAGTGGCAATTTTTCTTCCCACCGTGACGGGGCTGGAGATCAATTCACCGAGCGGCGAGCCCCTTACCCAAAAGGAGATCTCCCTCGTACTTCCCGACCGACCTAGGCCAGCGAGCCTATTCAACCTCGAAACTGAGGACGGCAACAAGCTAAATGTCCTCGCGATGGAGACCCTGTCACACCCGGTCGGACTACTCGTGGTCAAAGGCGGTACAGGAAGTCCCCATGAGATTGAACTCCTCAAAACCTTTGCAAACAGCGCAGCCCTTGCGATCGACCAGGCCCTTTTGCGAGAGAAAGCGAGGAGAACCGAGGAGCTGGAGGAGCTGGACAACTGGCGCCGTGCTCTGTTGGGTTCGGTCTCTCACGACCTCAAAACCCCTTTGGCCTCGATTAAAGCATCGCTTTCTGCGCTCGTGGAATTAGGGGACCAGCTCGGTCTTTCGGAGCGAGAAGAGCTCCTGACGACCTCCGAGGCGCAGACCGATCGACTCGATCGACTTGTCAGTAACCTCTTAGACATGGCACGTATAGAGGCCGGGGGATTCAGAGCAGATCTCCAACCTACTGCGATCTCTGAAGTGATAGATTCAGTTGTTACCTCAAGATCCTCCTTCAAGCCCAGTATTGTCCTCGACCTAGCGAAGGATCTCCCTTTGGTACTTGCGGACTTCACCCTCCTTCACCAGGCCTTGGGGAATCTCGTCGACAACGCAATCCGAGCCGGTTCCGACGGCGGGTCGATAGAAATAACCGCGAGGCAAGAAGGTGACTGGCTAAAAATATTCGTCAGCGATTCGGGACGAGGAGTTGATAAATCGAGCTGGGAGAGTGTTTTCGACCTTTATGAAAAGGGAAAGGCTTCCCAGGGGTCCGGTCTAGGACTGGCTATAGCCAAGAGCTTCGTTCTCGCACAAAGTGGTCAGATTGGAATCGTTGACGGCGCGGCGGCTGGAATCACCAAATTGAATGGTGCAACCTTTTTTATCTCCCTTAGATACTACGATCCAACCAGTTCGGAGATCTTGGAGGGCTCGTTTTGAAACCAAAAAGGCTTTGATTTGGCAAAAATACTGCTAGTCGACGACGATAAGAGCCTTTTGAGGGCGCTAGAAATCGCCTTGTCGGCTCGCGGGCATGAACTCAAATCCACTATCTCCGCCAGACAAGGGATTGAACTCGTCGCACTCTTTCAGCCCGATGTGGTAATCCTTGATCTCGGGCTCCCGGACCTTGACGGAGTCCAGGTCGTCAAGGAACTAAGGGGTTGGACCCAGGTTCCAATTCTGGTCTTGTCGGCCTCAGGCGATGAAAAGAGGAAGGTCCAGGCTCTAGACCTTGGAGCGGACGACTACGTCACCAAGCCATTTGCGATGGCCGAACTCGAGGCCCGAATACGGGTTGCACTAAAGCACGCTTCAATGAGAACCCCCGAGATGGATCGATCCACCATCAAAATTGGCGATCTCGAAATTGACATCCCGGCGAGGTCGGTACTGGTCGGAAATCAAGGCGTTGAACTCACTCAGAAGGAGTTCGATCTCGTCGCATATCTCGCCAAAAATGCCGGAAAAGTGTGTACCCATCAGATGATCCTGAGGGAAGTTTGGGGGTCCGGGGTCGGAGATCAAGCCCACTACCTTCGGGTTTATGTCAGTCGAATCCGGAAAAAGTTGTTCGACGAAGAGGCCGAACTGGTCAGGACGGTTCCCGGTGTCGGCTACCAGCTAACCGGAAAGTTCAGAGACTAGCTAGGTCTAGTGGAAAACTTCGGGCGAGACTATATGCCCAAGCGTGGGAAACAATCTCAATAAGGTCTGAGGTGCCCAAGCAACCCCATCCAAAACAAAATGGTTCCGGTCTTCGCATTCAAGCCCGTTGACACAGCGTTGACACTATTGACCACACTATTTATGGAGTATTGACAACTACTGACTTAGTTTTCATTCATGGCGGATCTACTTTCGATACTCGGTTTTGTAGTCTTCGTCGCAGCAATGCTCGGTTTCTCGAAATTTTTGGAGAAAGCATGACGGCGACCGACTTAGTCCTCTTAGTTGTGGCGGTGCTGACTTTCGGCTACCTTTGTATTGCCCTAATCCGTCCGGAGAAGTTTTAAATGTCGACGGCATGGACCATAGTAGTCCTAGTGGTGGCCCTCGGAATTTCCTGGAAATTCCTAGGAAGCTACATGGAGGCGGTCTATGAGCGAAGGGTAAATTGGCTCAGATTCATCGAACGGCCCATCTATCGAATCTGCGGGATAGATGATCAGCTCGAGCAGGGCTGGAGACGGTATGCGACATCACTCGTGGTCTTCAGCGGTGTCGCCCTTGGCTTCACCTACCTCATCCTGCGACTGCAAGGGCATTTGGGTCTTAATCCACTCCACCAGCACGCTGTGACTCCGGCATTAGCCTTCAACACCTCGGTCTCATTCGTAACCAATACCAACTGGCAGAACTATTCGGGTGAGACCACGATGAGTTTCTTCTCCCAGATGGTGGCGTTAGCCTCTCAAATGTTTATTTCAGCTTCGGTTGGAATGGCGGTGGCTGTCGGCCTGGTTCGAGGATTCAAAAGGCAACACTCCAAGACGATAGGCAACTTCTGGGTCGACCTAACCAGGGGGATCCTCTATATCCTCCTACCTATTGCGTTTATTGCGTCGATAATCTTTGTCGCTCAGGGCGCAGTTGAGACACTAAGCGGATCGATCTTCATCCATAATCCCCTCGACGGTTTCAAGCAGCTGATACTTTTGGGTCCGGTCGCTTCAATGGAGGCAATCAAGGAGTTAGGTACCAACGGAGGGGGATTTTTCAACGCTAATGGTGCCCACCCCTTTGAAAACCCAACCGGCCTTACCAATATTTTGTCCATCTACCTAATCCTCCTGATCCCGGTAGGACTCACCTACACCTTTGGAAAGATGGTCGGATCGATAAAGCAGGGACTCGCCCTGCTGACTGCAATGGCAATCTTCTTCTTCTCCTTTATGGCGATTGGGCTATCGGCCGAGCAACACGTCACCACGGCTGTTGCCAAAGCGGGAATCACCCATTCGGCCTCTGGAAACATGGTGGGCAAGGAGAGCCGCTTCGGGGCGTCTTCATCGGTGCTCTATAACGTCGCCTCCACCCAGACTTCGACTGGGTCGGTGAACTCGTCGATGGATTCCTATACTCCTATCGGGGGCTTGACCGCGATGGGCGGAATGATGCTAGGCGAGGTGACCCCGGGTGGGGTTGGATCGGGCCTCTACACAATCCTTCTGTTTGCGATAGTCACCGTTTTCGTTGGCGGACTAATGGTAGGACGGACTCCCGAATATCTTGGAAAGAAGATTCAGGCTAGAGAGGTAAAATTAGCGGCTATCGGGGTGCTGATGATGCCGATCACCGTACTGGTCGCATCGGGAATTGCGGTTTCACTCTCTCAAGGAAGGGCGGGTGTACTAAATCCCGGTCCTCATGGCTTTTCAGAGATCCTCTACGCCTTTACGTCTCAAGGTAATAACAATGGCTCCGCATTTGCCGGACTGTCGAGCAACACCGCCTTTTATAACATTTCAGGTGCGATAGTCATGCTTATCGGCCGATTCGGAGTAATTCTTCCGGCTCTAGCCTTGGGAGGTGCACTGGCCGAGAAAGGCGTCGTAGCACCCTCATTAGGAACTTTCAGGACCGACTCGATTCTGTTCTGCGGACTGCTCGTCGGGGTGATCCTGATCATCGGGGGATTGACATTCTTCCCCGCACTTTCATTGGGTCCGCTAGCCGAGCAACTTAGTCACGGGAGGCTGTTTTGAACACTGCTCTAGCTGAACCGGTCGAAACCAAAAAGGATGGAATGGGAGGCAAAAGGCCCCTCTTTGAGAAGGAGGTGGTCCTACCCGCTCTGGTCGAGTCGTTCAAGAAGGTCAATCCTAAGGTCCAGATCAAAAATCCGGTGATGTTCGTCGTCCTCATTGGGACCGTAGTGGTGGCTTATAAGGCGATTTTCTCTCCGAGCCTCTTCTCGATAAGTGTCGCCGTTTGGCTCCTCTTAACCGTTCTGATGGCAAACTTTGCCGAGGCAATGGCCGAGGGAAGGGGCAAGGCCCAGGCTAACTCGCTGCGCAAGATGCAAACCGATACACAGGCGAGGCTAATTAGTACGGACGGGATCGAGACCCTCGTGGTCGCCTCAGATCTGAAAAAGGGCGACCAAGTCGTGTGTGAGGCGGGCGACATAATTCCCTCGGATGGCGAGATTACCGAAGGGGTCGCCTCGGTCGACGAATCGGCGATCACTGGTGAGTCGGCCCCGGTAATTCGGGAGTCTGGTGGAGATAGAAGCGCTGTTACCGGCGGGACAAAGGTGCTATCCGATCGCATAGTCGTCAAGATCACCGCCGAACGTGGCCACACCTTCTTGGATCGTATGATCTCCCTTGTGGAGGGGGCTGAGAGGCAGAAGACACCAAACGAAGTAGCCCTAACCATCCTGCTAGCCGCACTGACCATCGTCTTTTTACCGGTAATCGTCGTCTTGCAGCCTTTTGGGATATTTTCTGGGGCGCATGTATCGGTAGTTACCCTCGTCGCCCTCTTAGTCTGCTTGATCCCCACCACAATAGGTGCTCTTTTGAGTTCTATCGGAATTGCCGGGATGGATCGGCTAGTTCAAAAGAACGTGTTGGCTATGTCGGGAAGGGCGGTTGAGGCGG
>JAKAPB010000114.1 GCA_021823045.1 Actinomycetes bacterium
GACAAAACGGGCAAACTTGCTGGTCAGAAGTCTGCTTAATTCCCCACTAGAAGATTTAGTCGAAACTTTCAGTGAAGGAAGTCCCAAAATTCCAAGGCCTGCCATGCGCCTCAAAGCAAGTCAATTCATCCAATAACCCACGATAAACGGTCGAGAGTTGGTGCAGTTCAAAGGGCAAGTTTCCGGATCAGCGGGTACGGAACGACAACGCCTAGGATGGTCCAAGACGGTTCGAACCGACACTTCCCACAGCAGATGGTCGATTAATTTCAGAAAGAACCCTGAGCGATATCCGGCTGAACATGTGGCTTATCGGCACATAACGAGAAAACCTTTAATTAAAAATATTGCAAAAAACTCTTATCTATACTACGCTTCGTGATGTGGGCCGCTGAAAGGCACCTCGGCTCGACGTTTGGAGTAGAAATGCGCTCGTTTTTCCATCAAAAAGTAGCAAAAATATTATTGGCATGTGCGGCTGCCTTTTCCGTCGTTGCAACCGGGCTGATAATTGGCCCCCAAGCTAGTTTTGCAACCAATGCCGGAGACATCTTCGTCTCGGCTACCAATACTCTGCCAACTGGGCACGAAACTGACCCACACCTTTCATGCCCGTCACAGATCTACCTGTGGGGGAACGGGTTGACCCTGGGCAGCGGCACATTCAGCATTGACGGTTACCACCCATCCGGATCTGCCACAGGCAATCCCTTCGGCGGTGCATACCACCCAGATCAGGCCTGGCCAAACGACAATGCAAATGCAAGTATCCCGCCAAAAGGTGGGGCAACATGGTCATACACTGGTGGTGGCCGGCCTATCGCTACGATCTCGACCGCCGTACTCATAGCCAATGCTCAGCTCAATGGCGACCTCTACCAACCACAACAGGGATATCACTTCAAGATCCAGTTCACGCAGCTTCCTCAAAAACACAAGACTTTCTGGGTAGACTGTAAAACTCCTACCCCACAGATCTCTGTGGTAAAGACTGCTAATCCGACCAGCTACTCGGGGTCCGGGGATCAAATCTCCTATAGCTACCTGGTGACTAATACCGGCAACGTCGCTCTCACCGATGTCACAGTGAACGACAACCTCTTGGGTAAGGTCACGTCTTGCAAATTGACATCCGGGGACACTTCAAACACCGTCGGCACCCTCTATCCGGGTGACTCAGAGACTTGCACTGCGACGACTCTTACTACCCAGGCAAATCTGGATAACGGGAGTATCACAAATATCGGTACGGCCACCGGAACACCAACCACCGGAGGTAGTGTCACTGCTACATCTACGGCCGTAGTGAACGCCAGCCAAACTCCCGCGATTAGCTTGGTGAAGACTGCCATTCCGACCACCTATTCGGGGTCCGGGGAAACAATCACCTACAGCTACTTTGTGAAGAATACCGGCAACGTCACGTTGACCGATGTCACAGTGAACGACAGTATTTTAGGAAGCGTCACGTCTTGCAAATTGACACCCGCGGACACTTCAAAAACCGCCGGCACCCTAGCTCCGGGTGACTCTGAGACTTGTACTGCAACCGCCACGACAAGCCCAACTAATGTGACCCAAGGGAGTATCACAAATATCGGTACGGCCACCGGAACTGCCCCCGATGGTAGCAAAGTCACTGCGACGTCTACGGCTGTGGTGAATTACGTGCCGACACCACCCATTGGTCAAAAACCCTTTATTAGTCTGGTGAAGACTGCCACTCCGACCACCTATTCGGGAATCGGGGAAACAATCACCTACAGCTACTTTGTGAAGAATACCGGTTATCCGCCTTTGACCGACGTGACCGTAAGTGACAACCTTTTAGGCAACGTCACGTCGTGCAAATTGACGCCCGGAGATGCTTCGGCGACCCTTGGCACGCTTCAGCCCGGTGACTCTGAGACTTGTACTGCTACCGCTCTTACAACCCAAGCAAATGTCGATAACGGGAGTATCACAAATATCGGTACGGCCACCGGAAAATCAGTCACCGATGGAAGTGTCGTCACGGCGAAATCTACGGCTGTGGTGAACGCCATCCAAACCCCCGCGATTAGCTTGCTAAAGACTGCTAATCCGACCAGCTACTCGGGGTCCGGGGATCAAATCATCTACAGTTACCTGGTGAAGAATACCGGCAACGTCACGTTGAAGAGCATCCAGGTTAAGGACAACATTCTCGGAAGCGTCACGTCTTGCAATTTGGCGACCGGGGACACTTCAAAAACTCCTGGTACTCTAGCTCCGGGTGACTCTGAGACTTGTTCTGCTACCGCCACGACAAGCCCAACTAATGTGACCCAAGGGAGTATCACAAATATCGGTACGGCCACCGGAACTGCCCCCGATGGTAGCAATGTCACTGCGTCATCTACGGCTGTAGTGAATTATCAACCCGGTCCGCCGGTAATACCTAATCCGCCGGTGCTACCTAATCCTTCGTCTCCATCGGTTTCACCGCCGGTACTAACTATCGTCAAGTCGGCTACGCCAGCTTCGATCGCTGCTGGCGGCAGCTCCGAATATACGATTGGGACATCGATAACGGGCACGGTTGACACGCCAATAACCGTAACCGACAAGCTGACCAGCTACCCTGGAGTAACCTACTCCCTCGGACATATGACCACACCGACAGGTGATGCCACGTGGACGAGTTGTGCAATAGCATCATCGAGTCTGGTCGGTTATCAATTGCTCAGCTGCTCCTTCAATCCATCAAGTAGCGTTACCAACCCGACATTTGAACCAATCATCATCAATGTCGCTACTGCAACGAATACTCCAACAGAGCAATTGAGCAACGTAGCCGTGGTCAATGATGGCACATCATCCAACACCTCTAATGTGGCGACGATCTCTGTAACTGCAAGCACGACTCCGGCGGTGGTTTCTGCATCGAGCGCCCCAAGTGTCCCAAGCAATTCACCGCCTGCGACAGGACAGCCCAGCACGGTGACCGTACCGTCAGTCCATACCGGCAAACCATGGGCATCCCCATACTGGTGGTATTTAGTATCTGGCATAGGGATAGTTGGCATGGCGCTGCTGATCCCATTCCGAAGCAGAAAGTTGAGAGTTAGGACAAAGGATCGCTAACTTCCTAGATAGATCTTGAAGCTTCCAATGGCCAACTGGTAAACCTACCAGTTGGCCATTGGTTTGTTAACTCTAAATCGAATAGGTGAACCGGAAGCCAGGGAGTCGCCAATATGGACGCCAATAACGTCGATTATCAGGAGCACTTCGAATTTCAGGCGATTCTCGCTGTAGGCTAGCACCGACAGGGATAGCCGAATCATAGGTAGTCGAAAAGGAGCACACTTGGTAAAGTTTCCATTTCTCAGTCCAGAGTGGATCGAAGAGGCGAGACGATTGCGTCAAAGCCATTCTGAACAGGAACCGGCTATTGCAACCAATATCCGAATGAACCAGATAGTCACCGAAATACCTTTTGGTGAAGGAGAGCTCCATATCTACGTCGACACGAGCCAAGGTTTTCTGGACATGGAAATAGGTGAACTAGACAACCCCGATATCACCATTGCCTTAGACTATGCGACCGCTAAGGCCCTCTTTGTCGAGATGAACCCACAGGCGGGAATCGAGGCGTTCATGGCCGGCAAAATTAGGGTTACAGGCGATATGACCAAGCTGATGTCGCTCCAAGGAGCGATGCCACAAAGCGGCACAGATATCATCGGACAGAAGATAAAAGATATGACTGAATAACCACCAAGTCAAGCCAGCAAAGGTACTAGAAGACGTAGAGGTTTACCGAAGTCCCATAGTGGACGGTCGTACCAGCCGAGGGGTCGGTTCCAAGGGCATGGGTCGCCCCCGATGGACCGTAGATGTTAGCTACGGTCAGGCCGGCATTAGTCAGGGCGGTCTGAGCCTGGCTTATGGTATCCCCAAGGACATTGGGAACTTGGACAAGGTGGGGCCCTTGGGAAACCGTAACAGTAACAGTTGAACCTTTAGCCGCCAATTGCCCGGCAGATGGATTAGTAGACATAACCGTGCCCACAGTTACCGTGTCGGAATATGCGTTGATGATGTTGGCTACGAGCCCCAGGCTCCCCAGCTGGCTCGTAGCCTGTTGGGCAGTATCACCGACGAGGTTCGGAACATTTCGAGGTGCTGGACCCTTGGAGACAACCAAGGAGACGGTGGACCCGTAGAGGACAGTGGTGGTGTTAGGAGCGGCGGATATTATGATCCCCGAAGCCACCGTTTCCGAATAGCTCTTGGTTACGGTGTAATTTAGCCCCTTCTCCCGTAGGACGGACTCTGCAGCAGTGATTGAGATACCCTTTAGCTGCGGGAGCACCACCGGGGGTGGTCCCTTTGAGACGACCAACTTCACAGGAGTGGTATCGGGGATTATTACCCCCGCTGAGGGAGACTCAGAGATCACTTCACCTTTGGGTAGCGTTTTCGAGTATTCATAACCCGCCAGGGACGAAGTCAGCCCGAGGGCTTTCAACCGACTGCTTGCTTGGGCAAAGCTAGCACCGGTGACGGCTGGAATTTTGACCTTTGCCGGGGGGAATATCTTTAGAATTCCAGTTCCGACCGCACCCGCAAAGGCGAGAATCGCTACAAAAAGGAAGAGCCAAAGCGCCATCCACCACCTACTCCGCCTCTTTTTGACCTTAGCGGTGTCCTCCTTGACGGGTTGGTCGGTAGTGTCGCCCTCGTTCAACATGAGCGGGCTCGAGACCTCCGATGAAACCAGCAGAGATGTTTGTGAAAATGCCTCTAGATCAAAGAAATTTGAACCGGGCGCACTTGCACCTACCCCCACCGGTTCCAGTTCCGCCTCGGAACTCACGTTTATAGTCGTCTGAGTGAAGATAGAGGTCTTGTCAATTTCGCTCTGGGCAGAGGGTACGTCGTAGAAGTGATGAAGTTCCAGAGGTCGGGGGGGCTCGAGCACTCTGACCAGGGCTTCCAACTCGCTCACTAGCCCCGGAGCGGTAATTCGTTCCTCGGGATCGGCCTTGCAGCAGGCCTCGATCAAACGCCCTAGCCTCCCATGTTCGGGAAGTGCCTTTAGGTCCACGTCTACCCGGGCCATCAAGGTTGACAGGGTCGTATCCCCGACGAAGGGAAGCTTACCCGACATCGACTCGTAGATTATTAGCCCCATCGAATATACGTCCGAAGCTTCGGTCGAATCTAGGCCCTTGGCTTGCTCGGGAGAAGCGTACTTGGCGGTCCCGATGAGCACTCCGATAGGTTCGGTCCAAGCCGACTCAGACAACGAGCGAGCGAGTCCAAAATCTGCGATCCGAACCCTAGCCTCTTCGTCAAAGAGGAGGTTGGCGGGCTTCATATCCCGGTGCACGTAACCCCTCGAGTGTGCGTAGGCCAAACCCTGCGCAACCTGGAGGGAGAGTGCGGCCGCCCTAGGTTCATCCAGCACTTTACCGCCGGCGAGGTACTCCCTCAAGGATCCCCCCGACAAGTACTCGAGTACCAAATACGGAGTACCGTTTGACTCACCCCAGTCAAAAACCCTCATGACCGAGGGGTGATTCAGCGCAGCGGCCGAAGTCGCCTCGGCCCTGAATCTCTTGGTAAAAACTGGATCGCCAGCTAAGTTAGCATGCAGTAGCTTGATCGCGACCTTCCGGCCCAAGGACTTGTCCTGGGCAAGGTAAACGTCACCGGAAGCACCCTTACCTATAAGGGCCACGAGGAGGTATCGACCTCCGAGAACCATTCCGACACTTTCACCTGAACCGGCGACCACAACCCTCACTTCTGCAAAAACACAAACCTGAAGTTACAAAAAATCTAGCCAACTTTAATGAAAAGAGCTTCTTATTTTGCAGCTAAAACAAGAGTAACACCCATTAGCTAAAACGGTTGACACTCAATCGGCCAACAACGACTCAAGATCCTCCTCAGTCAAAATCTCAACGCCAAGTTTTTGCGCCTTGCCTACCTTGGAAGCGCCGGGGGATCCACCGGCGATCAGCGCCGTCGTCGCTGATGACACCGATGATGTGACCTTCGCTCCCCGTTGTCTCAATCGGGCTTCGACCTCTTCACGAGTCATGTTAGATATAGTCCCAGTCACTACATAACTTCGTCCGGAAAGAACGGAATTGCCAGCCACCGGGGCGACGGAGGCCCCGACGCCGGCGGCAATTAGTCGTTCGATTTGCGACCTGCCGAAACTGCTTTGAACGTACTCCACGAAGGAGCCGGCAATCGCCTCCCCTACGCCTTCTAGCCGCGACAACTCCTCAAGCTTGGCTTCGAGGGCCGCACTTAGCGTTCCATAGCGGTCAGCTATCAGTCCCGCTGCGCTCTCGCCGACGTGCTTGATTGAAAGACCCAATATCACCTTTGAAATTGGTCTCCCTTTCGATCCGGAAATCTGAGAGATCAGCGAATCCGCCATCTTCTCCTTGGTATTGGGTAGGTTCAAAAGCTCGTCTCGACTCAGTGAGTAGAGGTCCGCGGGGGTAGAAATGAGGCCCGCCTTTATCAACTGCTCTACCCTTTTTTCTCCTAATCCTTCGATACGCATACACCCCCTCGAAGCGAAGTGGACAATTCTCTGCAGGA
>JAKAPB010000115.1 GCA_021823045.1 Actinomycetes bacterium
TCGACGAGCATCGCAAGGTGAGAAAGCCCATCCGACGAAACGTACTGTTTGTACGATACCACTTTGTAGTGGTAACCAGAAGTACTTGGGCTCTTCGACAAGGGATCATCCGGTACGAAGATGGACCGCAACGTGGCGAGCTTGAATACCGCCTTTTGCTGTGGGGTCAGCTCGAGCTGCTGGGCGACTCCGAATGGCTTGAGCGATGATAGGCCCTTCTGATTTGCTAGGCTCAGCCCCTTGTCTGCGGAAAAAATCTCCGTCCATTCGGTCTGGTCCAAAGAGCGGAGCTGTGCGGGGGTTATCTTCGAATCGTTTGCCAAGACGACCTGATCCTGCGAAAACGATGCCCAATTAGCCGGAAAACGGAAGTAGGAGTCACCGCCTGAAACATTGGTATGGCTAACGTAGTTAAACCTCGTACTCATGAGCGAACTCGAGATGATCCCCACTGCGATCAGAGCCAAAACTCCAGCCAGAGCAATTGGCACCGCCCGCTGTAGCCTTCCACCTACACCACCAAGTGTCAAATGAGACCTCATCTGGTCCGATACCAACTCTTATCCCACTCAAAGTTCAATTCCCTACCGAGTAGGAAATTCAATTCTTCCAAGCAAACCTGTGAATGAACTAAAAGCCCCCTTGTAAAACCGAGACGCAATGGCGTAAAAATCCCAATCGGCCCCGGGACCAATGTCCAGCTGTAAAAAATCCCTGCCTGTAAAAATAGTGGGCGCGCCGATACACCCACTTATCCACAGTCATTTTCTAAAATTACTATCAATGTCAGCTATCAATGTCAGCTATCAATGTCAGCTATCAATGTCAGCTATCAATGTCAGCTATCAATGTCAGCTATCAATGTCAGCTATCAATGTCAGCTATCAATGTCAGCTATCAAGAAAACCAAGAAGGGGATACAAAAATTGCATCCCCTTCATCCAAATTGGTCTCGCCTGACGGCGATGTGATCTAGTAGTCTTCCATGCCGCCTTGGGGCATAGCTGGCGCCTTCTCTTCGGGCTTGTCGACCACGACGGCCTCGGTAGTCAAAAACAGCGCCGCTATCGATGCTGCGTTCTGCAGTGCCGACCGTGTCACTTTGACCGCATCGATCACCCCAGCCTTGAAGAGATCTTCATAGACACCCGTAGCAGCGTTGAGTCCCTCGGAAGCTACCGTTAGCGACCGAACCTTCTCCACGACGATTCCACCCTCGAGTCCGGCATTGATTGCGATCTGCTTGAGGGGTTCTTCGACCGCCCGTGCGATGATCCTCGCTCCGGTCGCCTCATCGCCTTCGAGCTTCTCGGCCCTCTCTAATATCGCAGCCTGCGATCTCAAAAGCGCAACCCCACCGCCTGGGACTATTCCCTCTTCAATTGCGGCCTTGGTTGTCGAGACCGCATCCTCGATACGGTGCTTCTTCTCCTTGAGCTCGACCTCAGTCGCCGCTCCGACCTTGATGATTGCGACCCCACCTGAGAGCTTTGCGAGCCTCTCCTGGAGCTTCTCGCGGTCATAGTCAGAATCGGTATTTTCGATCTCAGCCCTGATCTGGGCAATCCTGCCTTTAATCTCTGAATCTGGACCGGATCCTTCGATAATCGTCGTCTCGTCCTTGGTAACCTGAACCTTGCGAGCCCTACCCAGCAGGTCGAGTCCGACATTTTCCAGTTTCAGTCCGACCTCTTCGGTGATTACTTGGCCGCCGGTGAGTATCGCGATATCCTGGAGCATCGCCTTGCGACGCTCTCCGAAGCCAGGCGCCTTCACTGCGACGGACTTGAAGGTCCCGCGGATCTTGTTGACAACCAGTGTCGCCAGTGCCTCACCCTCGATATCCTCTGCGATGATCAAAAGGGGCCTACCGGCCTGCATAACCTTCTCCAAAACCGGAAGCATGTCGCGAACCGCAGATATCTTCGAGCTGACCAGCAGGATGTAAGGATCGTCCAAGCTGGCTTCCATCGCCTCTGGATCGGTCACGAAGTAAGGGGAGATATAGCCCTTATCAAAGCGCATACCTTCGACTAGATCCATGTCCATACCGAAGGTCTGTGACTCTTCGACGGTTATGACCCCGTCCTTGCCGACCTTTTCGATGGCCTCTGAAATCAGCGAACCGATCTCTTCATCAGCCGCAGAGATCGAAGCAACCTGGGCGATCTGATCCTTGGAATCGATATCTTTTGCAATACCCTTGAGGGCGCCTATGGCCGCCTCGGTCGCCTCTTCAATGCCCTTCTTCAGAGACATTGGGTTGGCACCCGCAGCTACGTTACGAAGTCCCTCACGCACCATCGCCCAAGCGAGGACGGTAGCGGTCGTTGTACCGTCACCGGCGACGTCGTCGGTCTTCTTTGCAACCTCTTTGACCAGTTCGGCCCCGACCCTCTCAAAGGGGTCTTCCAGTTCTATATCCTTGGCGATGGATACACCGTCATTGGTAATCGTGGGGGCTCCCCACTTCTTGTCCAATACTACATTTCTACCCTTTGGACCTAGGGTCACGCGAACAGCGTCAGCGAGCTGGTTCATGCCAGCTTCTAAGCTCCTGCGAGCCTGTTCGTCAAAAGCGATCAGCTTTGCCATCTCTATGGATCCCTCCGTTGGGCTACAGTTAGCACTCGCACCCTTGGAGTGCTAATAACACCATAGACGGAAATCCCAGCCTTCGACACCCCAATCTTTTTCGATCGGACTCATCTGCTGCATATAGTTGCATATAGGTTGCATATAGGAGAGCAAAAACATCAAATCAGTCGGAGCGCACCTGCGCAGCAGCCACGAATGAGTGCCACCACTGCGCAGGTGAGCGATTTTCTGGCATCAAGGTCACCTTGGGGTAGCTAGATTCCCCCGGCGACCGCTGGAACTATCGATACCACGGACTGATCAGCGACCTCCGTGTCGAGGCCATCGAGAAATCTAACGTCCTCATCAGAGACAAAGACGTTAATGAACCTCCGGAGCTTTCCTTCGTCGTCGAAGATCCTCGACTTCAGCTCGGGGTAGACGCCGCTCAGTTCTCCAAGTACCGCTGAGAGTTTTCCAGACTGGAGGGCGATCTCGGGTGAACCGTTGGTCAATGGGCGTAGTTGGGTGGGAATTCGGACGGTGACTGACATCTCTTAGCTCCTCAAATCTTGTAATAGTGCGGAAAACTGCTCCAAGTTCGGCTTTATCGTCGCGGTGACTTCGCTCGAAGGAGCCAAGGCTTCGACGGTCTTTTGCCCATTACCGGTTATGTAGCAAACGACGGTCTCGTCTTTCGAAATCTTCTGCTCCTCTACCAGTTTTTTCAGAGTCGCAACGGTCACGCCGCCTGCGGTCTCCGCAAATATTCCCTCCGTTTGGGCTAAAAGTCGGATTCCAGCTATGACCTCTTCGTCGCTTACCGACCCAAATTCTCCACCGGTCTTTCTCACGACGTCTAGCGCATATACGCCATCCGCCGGATTACCAATCGCAAGTTACTTTGCGATGGTAGAGGGCTTCTGGGGTTTGATGAACTCCGCCCCGGAAAAGAAGGCACTCGCCACCGGAGAGCACCCTGTTGGTTGTGCCCCCGAAACCTTCACATTCGGTTGATCATTTACCAAACCGACCTTGTACAACTCGTTGAATCCCTTGTTAATCTTGGTCAACTGTGACCCCGAACCCACCGGAACTACCACATGGTCCGGGAATCGCCATCCGAGCTGTTCGGCCACTTCGTAAGCGAGGGTTTTCGAACCCTCCGAATAGTAAGTTCGCAAGTTGACGTTGACAAACGCCCACTCCGGCTCTTCGGAGGCTATTTCCGCACAGAGTCGATTGACGTCGTCGTAATTGCCGTCGATAGCCACGACGGTGCCCCCGTAGACCGAAGTGGCTATTACCTTCGCTGACTCCAGGTTCGATGGGACGAATACGTAGCTCTCCATGCCCGCCCATGCTGCGTGGGCGGCAACCGAATTGGCTAGGTTTCCAGTTGAGGCACACGCCGCCACCTTGAAACCGAGTTCCTTGGCCTTTGAAAGGGCGACCGATACCACTCGGTCTTTAAAGGATCCCGTTGGATTGAGGGTGTCATTTTTGATATACAGTTCGCCAATCCCGAGGACCTTGGCAAGGTTGCGAGCTCGAACCAACGGTGTCCAGCCAGCTCCAAGGTCTACGTACTCGTCAGACTCGACCGGAAGAAGGTCCCTATAACGCCAGATGGTGCCGGGTCCTTTTTCGATCGTGTCCCTCGAAACGTGGGCGGCGATTCCCTCGTAGTCATAGTCGACTTCCAGAGGGCCAAAACAGAATTCACAGACGTGCAGAGCCTCAATCGGATACGCGTGGCCACACTCCCTACAACGGAGTGCCTTGACAAAAGACACCTTTTCCTCCTAGCATCGATCGGGCATTGGCACCTGGCGACTAAACGCTGGTTGCCGCGGCATCATAGGGCCCGTCCCTCAACCGCTCTGGATGACTAAGACCTAACCGAGGTCGGAAACCGACCCTTAATAGGGAACTTAGCTATATTTATCTAAACACTTTACCGCGAAAGTAAACCCTCTACGCAATTCTTGACGAGTGACTCCATCTCTTTGGGCTTCGGTATCGCCTGCGAAGTCGGATCACCAATTAGCGCAACCTTGCAACCTAAGTCATTCGCCTTGCTGATCCCGTCTTCAGTCGCCCGCCCGGCGATTATAAAACAGTCAATTCCCAGGGTGTGAGCGAGCTCGGCGATCGATCCTACGACCTTGCCAGTGAATGAGGTCGAGTCGAGTTGTCCTTCGCCGGTGATCACTAGGCTCGCCCTTTTGAGGTAGCTTCCCAATTGCAGGTAGTCGGAGACGAAATCGAATCCCGACACGATCTGGGCCCCGGCAACATAGAGCGCCCCCGCCAAACCACCGGCCGCCCCAGCACCATCGACCTCGGTCACGTCGATCCCCTTCTCTGCGAGAAATCGATCCGCAACAACCTGCAGGCGATGGGTCAATTCACGTACCTGGAACTCGTTAGCACCTTTCTGTGCTCCAAACTCCCGAGCTGCGTCCAAAAACCTGGTACGAGTGTCGACTAGCGCCCGCAAAGTCACCCCCCCAAAGCGCCCGAGGGGTTCCATCGCCTCCAAAGCCCCTACTCCGCCGTCTATGGTCGCCGACCCGCCACAGCCCACGAGAACCTCTTCTGCTCCTCGTTCTATGGCCTTGACGATCAGCTGACCAGTTCCTTTTGTGGTGGCCCGCATCGGATCATTCCCCGTGGCCCCACCGACCAGGGAGAGACCTGACGCCTTGGCCATCTCGATGACCGCAGTCTTCTCCCTCATCGACCACTTCGCAAGGATCTCCCCTCCGAGGGGCGAGGTGACCAAATCTTCAAAGACCTCCCCTCCGATTGCATCGAGTAGGCCCTCCCCGCCATCGGACATAGCAAAACAGACGCTTTGGTATCCCAATCCCTCGGCTACCTCTTCGCACCAGCGAGCAACCTCAAACGCCGATGCGGTCCCTTTGAATTTATCGGGAGCTATAACCAGCACAAATGTGTCGTCCATTCTGATCAGCATTTCTGATCAGCATTTCTGATCAGCTATGCATGTGGTCAGGTCTATATACGTCAGGTCCGTCAATGTGGTGTAATAGCCAGTGACTTCGCTAGCCGTTAGCAAATACCGAAAGGTCCGGGCCGACAATAACCGTGATGTCCTCCTCGGGAAGGGTGAGCGGAACCGACGACGAATACGGGGCGACCGATGCTTGGCCCAGAGCCAAATCCTGTGCAAGGGTGATCGCTTGGTATCTGAATCCAGAGGAGTAGTAGACCATCGACGCAGAAGCCTGAGAGTTTGCATTCACCGGGGCAACCACGTCGTATCCCTTTGAAGCTAGGTAGTTAGTGATCTTGCCGGCTAATCCGGGTACCTGAGTACCATTAGCGACCCTCACGGTCACGCTCGAATAGGCGTTAGTAGTAGAGGGTGACAAGACGATCGTGGTGGTGGTAGAGGAGGTCGTCGGCGGCGGGAGGGGAACAGTAGTCGACGTCGTTGATGGTGGCTTGGTATTCGCTGGCTTGGTATTCGTTGGCTTGTTAGTCGAGGTATGCGATGGAACTTGGGTAGGCGTGGTTACCCCGTTAGTGGTGGTTGTACTTGGCACAATGGCTTGGGTCGAATTGACAGAAGCCGAATTGAGGAGGCCATATCCGATCCCCGCCTGTGCGACAACCAGCGCAAAACCGATCAGTGGTCGCGAACCTTTCACAGTTCGCGCCTGCGGAGATATCCAAACCCGACCTTGGGCTCCTGCACCGACAAAAGACAAAAACTCCGATCGAAAATCACTACTCGGATCATATAGCGCCAAGGGGTGGCATCGACTCAATGTCTGACCGCTAAAACTTGAGTCTTTGCCTATCAACTTTTCTAAGTTTTCTGAAATAATCTTTTCTGAGTCAGGTTAAGCTAATTGTAACAACTGAGTGGCGTGCAGA
>JAKAPB010000116.1:0-3500 GCA_021823045.1 Actinomycetes bacterium
AGATGCCATCGATAAAAAAACCACTCATTCCACTCGCTCCACTGCCGGTCAACGACCTTGGTCTGACGGTCAGGGCCTACGAAGGAGGGATGTCTACCCTGTGCGCTGGTTGTGGACACGACTCGATTACCGCCGCAATAACCAGGGCCTTTTTTGAACTAAGCCTTCCACCTGAAAAGATTGCGAAACTAAGCGGTATCGGGTGCTCGTAGAAGACCCCGACCTACTTTGTATCTGGCGCTCACGGTTTCAACTCCGTCCATGGCCGGATGCCTCCGATAGTTACCGGAGCGAATGCCGCAAATCGGTCTTCGATATATATCGGCATCTCGGGTGACGGGGACTCGTTGTCTATCGGTGCGGGGCACTTCATCCACGCGGTGAGACGTAATGTCAACATGGTCTATGTCATAGAGAACAACGGAGTCTACGGTCTAACCAAAGGCCAGTTTTCAGCAACGGCTGACGTCGGATCTAGGGCCAAAAAGGGAGCCGCTAATGAGACTCCCCCGATAGACCCGGTGATTCTGGCTCTCAGTTTAGGGGTGACATTTGTGGCCAGGAGCTTTTCAGGCGACAAGGGCCAATTGATCCCGATAATCAAGGCCGCAGTCGAGCACAAAGGCTTTGCCCTGATAGACGTCATATCTCCGTGTATTCAGTTCAACAATCACGAGGGCTCGACCAAGAGCTACCACTATGTTCGCGAGCACGAGATCAAAGAGATCGACCAAGTGTATATCCCGCCGTCGGGCGAGATCACGGCCGTTCTTCCCGAGGATGGAATCGTCAAGGTGAAGATGTTTGACGGTTCGACACTTGTTTTTAGAACCCTTCCCTCTCACTACGATCCGAGGGACAGAGAAGGTGCAATGCACTACGTCAACCAGGCTCGACTTAGAGGTGAGATCCCGACTGGGCTGCTTTTTATCGATGAGGACTCCCCCGACGTTCACGAACTGAACTCTACGACCGATACCCCGCTGGTAGATCTACCATATCAGTCACTCTGCCCCGGGTCTGGTGAGCTTGCCAGGTTCATGGAGGGATTTAACTAGCTCATCGACTTGGCATCTGGCGATTGTCGAAATAGCTGGAGGACGTTAGGTCTTGTTTTGTTGGAATGAGATCCACTTCTTGTCGAAGGGGAGGTAGTAGATCGACGTTTGAGATCTGAGACAAGAGCCAATACCGTCTTAAGTGTCTTCCTTTTAGGGTTGAGAACTTTGGGGGCAGGCTCCCAAGGCGCTTATTTGCATCGGCGAAGCTGACCTGCGTTGCTCCTTCCTTGACCGACTTGATGGGCGATCCGATGGGTGGGAAGCTGGACCACTTACGCCCGCATCGGCCGTGCTGGCAGGCCAGATGCGGGCGGAGCCGATCTGTGGAGATCGGTTAGAGACCCCTGGCATATTCGAGCGCTTGTGGATAGAAGTCATAGTGGAATGGAATCCCTAAAAAAATGCTCTAGGAGGGAGTCCGGATCCGGATGATAACGAGCGACCAAGTGGCTTTTACTCGGAGTTCCACAGCACGACGCCAAGTTTAAGGGCCTCGTATTGCGGTGCGATTGAGAGTCGGTTTTTGGTCTGCTGGGTCACCGTCGATAGGTGTCGAGTTTTCGGACGCATCAGAGTGTCTCGAGACAACTGAAAACCCTACGCTTCGTTTCTCTTGGAATAGATTGAGCTGGCAGCCGCAGATACTGATGGTGAGTGGGATATCTGGCCCCAGGTGTGACGCTACGTGGTCGTTAACCTGAACAACCTAACCTGGTTTCACTCCTCGATAGGAGGGGTTTTTGGTATCGAATACGCAAGACTGAGATTCCTGACTGCAGTTTGGACTATGTTGAAGGGCTCGAAATGTCGTAATAGCAGTGCTGAGTTTCGGATTTAATCATTGCTTATGGCTGAAAACTGATCCTGCAATTATTGGTATTTATTAATAGTCTCGCGGACATATGATTTTGTCATTCTTTAGTTAATCGCTGGTGGCGATGGGTGAGTCAGGCGATGACATCAAGACGAACTGGGCTATTGTGCAAGCGATCTTGTTTCTGATCCTCCAATTTGCTTGGACTCAAAATTGTTCTTGTGAATTTTCTCAGTTTTGGGGTACAATTGCTGCACAACTGTAGAAGCTATGTGCTCGAAGACATAGTAAAGAAAGCCACTAAAAGTGACGACAGTGGGTATAGGGCTTGGAGCAGGTGTGAAAGCGTTCCGTGAGTTGAGGCGTCGTTTAGCTTTGGACGATGGTCTATCGATCATCGGTGTGGCTATCGCGTCACTCATTATCCTTGTTTCTCTTGTTCCGGCCGCATCACTGTTCACTGCGTCTACGGTTACGTCGGTATCGGGACAAGCGAGGGTTATCGCCTCGAATATTGCTACCCAGGTAGTTGAAGCGGATAGGAGCCTTTTGGCGAATGATTTTTCCGCCTTTGAGTACCAATATTGGTACTTTCCCAATAAGAGCAGCCCATATTCGGGAACGAATCCAGACCCGATCCCGCCTGGCATCTGTACCACGGGTTTAGGTTCGGCTGGATCGCCTTGCCAGGTCGAGACAGCGGGCCTAGGAGAACCATTCACGGTAAGCCAAGGCATTAGTTGGGTTCCTTCAACCAGCCCGGTGGCTTTGGAGATCGATGCCACGGTGTCTTGGGGCACTGGTCCAGGAGCAGGGAGCGTTGTAGTCAGCACCAAGGTAGCTCCGCCTTCCTGGCTAATGGTTGGACCAAAGGATCTATACACCGTATCTCCATCTTCCTGCACCTCTACGCCGACCGGGTTCCCTACTACAGGCGAGGTCCAGGCCTTTGCCGTGTTTAGTTTCTCAGGGACAGACAATACGAATTTGGCCAATATGGGGCAATTCCCAGTCGGGAGTATGAGCCAGGCACAGTTTCTGTTGAACCAAGATGCAGTCTACGGTGGGAACACGGTCGATTCGATTAGTGGGGTTGCATTCAACAGCGGTTCGCTGAGTGTTTTTTGTACAGTGAACCATACCTCGCTGAGTGGGGGTTGATCGTGAGACGACTGACTCGACGGGCATGGTTTGGCGAATGCGGGACGACCCTGATCGAGTTGATGATAGCGCTTGGGCTATTGATGGTCATAGCGGCCGTGGCCCTCGGCAGCATAACTCTTGCGGAGAACCAGCAGGCGAGTACGTATGCCCGTACCGTTTCGATATCTCAAGCACAACTAATCGCCGAAGCTGTTACTCGGGCGGTGAGGAACGCCAACAATGTTACTGCTCCGGCAGATACCCCGATAATTGAAGCTTCGCCCTCTGAGCTCTACTTCTATCAGCAGAGCTATTCAAATCCGGCAGACAATCGTATCTCGGTGATTTGGTTGGCTGGTGGGGGGGTTTCCGCGTCTGCACCCCCATCCGCATTCGAGGGAACTAATGCTGGCTGTTCGCCGACCACACCGTGTTCCGTTCAGGAGAACATCTATAGCCCGCCTGCTGGCTCCGCCTCCCCG
>JAKAPB010000116.1:3510-6459 GCA_021823045.1 Actinomycetes bacterium
TATCCACCCACGACAGCGTGAGGCGCTACTGTATTGGAGTCAAGGAATCTCGGTAACGGGATTGTGTTTTCCAATAGCTCGCCAGCGACCACGACCACGACCACGACCAACTCGTGCAGTTCCGCAGCTTTTTCAGCTGGTGGCAGCGACTCTACCTCCATTCCTAGTGGGATTGGAATTTTCCAGTTCTACGATGGATGCCTCAGCTCGACGAACTCCCTGCTAGACCTCCAAACAATTGGAGTTACTCTTCAGGCTCAATATCAGGCAGGTAAGCCACTCGTGAGCGTAACGAGCTATGTTCAGATTCGAAACCTAGGCATTGGAAGTTGAGGGCGGCGACATGGTGTCGATAACATCTTCAATAAAGAAACTTGACGCATTGCGAAAGGGCAGACTAGGTGACGAACGAGGCGACGTAGCGGTCTTGACTGCAATATTTGTCATGTTGCTCTTGACCCTCCTCCCGCTCGTCGCTTATACCTCCGCAGTAGGGCAGCAGCCAACGGTTTCCTTTGACCAGAAATATCAGGGGGCGCTTGGTGCAGCCGAAGCTGGAGTAGCGGCCTTTGTGAGTGATTTGAACGCAGGATCCGTCAATACAAGCAGCTGTACCGTTGCCTCAACGACTTATAGCTATTTCTCAGTAAGTGGTGTTAGTCCGAACTACTGGGTGTCCTTGGCGACGAGTTCAGCTAGCTACTACGAGTATGAGGCATTCGCAAATGGTCAGAATGGACCATTTGCGATCATCTCGACCGGCAAGACTACTGGTCCTTACGGTGCTGTTTACAGGACGGTTGAGGAAACCGTGAGCCAACAAGTGGCTGGCGGGAGCTTTACGAACTACTTCCTCTTTGCAAACAGCAATGAAAACAATTCCTTTCCTAATGCTCAGAATAATCTGAACGGTCCGATGATGACCAACGGGAGCTATAGCTTCGGAAGTAACTGTCCCAGCGACTCGGCCACAGGAGGTCCTACGGTACTGAAAACCAGTAATCCCAACCCTCCCAATCCTGGTGGATGCAGTGTCGAATATGGCTTGCCTTTGACCTTGCCAACAACGATGACACAAACACAGATACCCGCCGAGGCTTCAACGGGTGGATGCGACTACTACGGTCCGACCTACATTGCATTCCAGGCAACCGGCGGATATAGCGTAGATAGCCCGGAAACGACCACGACGGCCAGTAGTGGTTGCTACCCAGCAAGTGGTGCGACGATTTCAACTGCAAATTTAAATGGAGTTATTTATGTCCAACAATGCCCTGTTGATGCACCTTCGACACAGTGCATCCAAGAATCGGGTCAAGTGAATTTTCAAAATGCCAGTGGAAATTACATCTACAGCGGACCGGGGGTAGCCGGCAGCGCGATAGTCGAAGGCAACGTGACTGGCAAGTTTACAGTCGCGGCGGCGAATAATATCTATATCTCAGGCCCGCTTTGTTACGGTACGACCAGCTGCACAACTGTGACCAACAGCAGTGCGGGCCAAGTGTTGGGATTAGTCGCTACTGACTCGATATTTTTAGGATCTCAACAGGCGACATCTGCTATGCCACCGGGCAGCATGAACGAAAACCCTAATGGAGTTGTTAGCGTCACAGATGCGCTATATAATGAGCCGGAGTACTTCGCATATGATCCTATCGGTCTAAGTTCTGCCCCACTTAATGGAGCGCTGATGGCCATGAACGGTACCTTCGCCTATAGGGCGACCAATACTGGTAACGATAAGAATCCTCTTGACTTCGTGGGTTCGGTAGCAGTCAGCGTGCCTTGTACATCGGATAACGTCGCCCAATACGCTACTGGTGGCGGCCTATGTGATACAAACTGGGCCTTTTTGGAACAAAGCCATGGCAACGGGAAATCAGGCAAAGGCCCACAGACGGCGTATGACGGTACGCTTGCAACGGACCTTCCCCCATTTTTCCCGACCAGTACGGGATCAAGTGGTGCTGCGACCTTCGCTGCCAATGGATTCGCCGAGGTGGCTAATTCATACCAGCCCCTAGGCCTAAGCTAGCGTCCAAGTTTGACCTTAGGTCTGGGTCCTGGAGTGTGTAGCCAAGAGGTGCGGTTGGCCGCTAGGTTCCCTGCGAGGTGCTTTTGATGGTCGTAAAGATCGATAACTTTCGCATCAAGCCTGCCAAGGCGCCACCGAGCAGGATTACCCACATCTTTCCTACGAGTTGACCTTTCAAGGCCAAAGCCAGCGGGATATGGGCCAAGGTTAGAAATACGATTGAGTCGACGACATCGCTTGCTAGCCCGGCGACAACTACGGCTAGGGGAAAGTTTCTAGTCTGAAGGGGTGTGTAGATCAAAAAGTCGAGCGACTCCGAGATCATAAACGTCGCGCCCGAGGCGAATGCGAGTGTTGGAGTCGAGACGAAAGCCGACACGACAGCTCCGGCCACTATCGCTGCAAAACCGACTTTGATATTAGTGAGCCTCTGGAGGATATCCCTCGCAACGAATGCGAAAGCTGCAAGATAAACCCCAGATGGAGCGTAGAGACCGAATCCGACTGGCAGGACGTGAGCACCGGGGATGACCTTGCCAACGTGTGCAATCATCCAATTCGCCCCAACTATAACGCCGACGTAGATAAGGAAAGCCACCGCAGCCGCTGATTTGGTCTTGGCGTCGGTCTCTTCGATCCACTGTCTGTTGGAGGGGCCAATCATCTGTTGCTTCAATTTATGGATTCCTAGTCTATTCTCTGGCATTACGGTCTGTTTGTCTTACGGAATAACTTCAGTGTGCCCTGATCCTGTCATACTCGGACATGAGCCTCTCGATTATAGAGACCTCCGTTGCAGACTTGGTCAAGTCCGAGCGAATCGCCATCGGTTTGATGGCGATCCCTCCGCGTACGTTGAAGTCTCCAAAAACCCGGAGATACTGCGGAGAGATCCTTGATGCCAGATAGAT
>JAKAPB010000117.1 GCA_021823045.1 Actinomycetes bacterium
CTTATTACAACTTGTTGCGCTACTAGCACAGGAACCACCCGCATCATCCGATCCAGACGCACTTAGAGACGAAAAGATCAAGGTTCTAAAAGCGATGCGCTCGCCGCTACCCGAGCATATTGTGCGGGGTCAATACGAGGGTTATCGAAACGAACCGGGGGTCGACAACCGCTCGACCACCGAGACCTACGTCGCACTTCGAACCGAGATTGACAACTGGAGATGGGCCGGGGTCCCCTTTCTAATTCGGACCGGCAAACACCTCAATGTGACGTGCACCGAAGCGGTCATACGCTTCAAAGAACCGCCGTCTCGACTCTTCGGGGTCACCTCGACACGATCACTACTACCAAATGAACTCCGCTTTGAGCTAAAGCCGAGTGAGCGTATCACCCTTCGACTTCAGGTCAAACAACCTGGATCAGACCTGATTCCGATGCCCGTCGACCTAGAAGTGGCCGACCCAAGCATATCGGGTTCGAGCACCGAGGCGTATGAGATACTCCTAAACGATGCGATAGTCGGTGACCTCTCACGATTTGCGCGTCAAGATGCCGTTACCGAGGCTTGGAGGATTGTCGATCCGATCATCGTCAGTGCGCCCGAGTGCGAAATCTACTATCGAGGATCCACCGGACCGGCCACTTCTCACCAACTCGTTCAAGATATAGGTGGCTGGGCCTCGTGGGGATGACTGCAACCGCCATACTTCTGAGTTAATCCGGCTAATCCTTCCTTTTGACACTCAGCGTAGGGCGAGTCCAGACGACGGATCAAAGAAATGGTAAGAGTCGGCTTCAATGCTCAGGCGAATGATGTCCTTCGAAACTACCTTGCTTCGAGGGCCAATACGGGCGACACCCTCTCCCGTTACCGCAAAACCGCTCTGAAGGACTTCATCTTGGAATCCTTCCACGGTTTCGCGTCGAGCGTCGATGCTAAAGTGCACAAGGAGTTCAGAGCCAAGTGCTTCGACGAGCTCTACAGTGGCGGTGATCGTGGATGGGTCGCTGTCAGTGGCAATGCGAAGGTTCTCAGGGCGGATACCCAAGATTACCGATCGTTCGCGATACGGAGTGAGACACCCACGGAAAGATTCCGGTACGGGCAACTTCTGGGAGCCGAGGGTTAGCTCAGTACCGTCTGCTGATATCGCCGCTCGGTAGAGGTTCATTGCCGGCGAACCGATGAAGGCAGCGACGAAAATGTTGACTGGTTTCTCATACAGTGCTTGTGGCGTATCGCACTGTTGGAGGACCCCAGAGCGCATGACGCCGACTCGATCTCCCATCGTCATAGCTTCCAACTGATCGTGAGTGACATAGACGGTGGCCACACCGAGGCGACGTTGGATTCGACTCACCTCAGCCCGCATCGAAACACGAAGCTGGGCGTCGAGGTTCGAAAGAGGTTCATCCATCAAAAAGGCCGAGGGTTCCCGGACAATAGCCCGGCCCATTGCTACCCTTTGGCGCTGTCCGCCCGACAGCTGTCCCGGGCGTTGGTCGATCCATTCAGTCAACCCGAGTATCTTTACCGCGTCGGCGACCCGGCGCCTGATGTCTTGCTTAGGTACTTTGCGGAGCTTAAGGGCGAAGCCGATGTTGTCGGCGACACTCATGTGCGGATAGAGGGCATAGTTCTGAAAGACCATCGCTATGTCCCTGTCGGTAGGGGCCACGGCATTGACGACACGATCACCAATTTTAAGAATCCCCGACGATATCTCCTCGAGGCCAGCAACCATTCTCAGAACCGTGGTTTTGCCCGATCCCGACGGTCCTACGAGAACCATAAATTCGCCATCGGCGATCGTCATGTCGAGATGTTTTACCGCCTCGAAACCGTTGGCGTAAACCTTAGTAATTCCCTCCATGTAGATGGCGGCCATATTGCTCCCCTTATTAGTAGTATCGCTCGCAAGTTAGTGTTGGTTGTAAACGTGGTTCCCGCGGGAATGATCGCTGAATCAAAGCTCCGAGGGCGAGGTTCGAAATAGGCATAGGAATGTCGCATCCAGAATGGGGTTTCGGCAAGTGTTGTCTTAGAGAAATGCTGCTGAATTGGTCTCTTAGACTCTTTGGATCTACCACGGCAATCTGCGCTTTCATCCAGTCTCCCCCCACCCTTAGGGCAAGACCTACTCTTTGGACAATTCTGCCCTGCGTCAACTCGACCAAAGGCGGTTACAGCTGTTTTTTCCGAGTCAACTGCGCTTGCCTTATGTGCTTGGAGAATCACTAGCCGATCCTCCTTGCTCCGGCCGAGGCTTTAACCTCAAAGGCCTCTGGAACTACGCCAGTCACCGAGGAGAAGGCGCTATCGAGCTCCCGCTGGAGCAGTTCGACTTCGACGCCGACGACGACCGCTGAACCACCAAAGCCACCGCCCACCATTCGAGCACCGATTGCTCCACATCTCTCGGCGACCGAAACCACCCTGTCTAACTCGAAGCAGGAGACCTCAAAATCATCCCTGAGCGAACGGTGGGAGGCAAAAATAGCATCGCCGACTGAGGTGCCAGACCGAAGAGCATCGACCGTGGATATCACGCGAGCATTTTCGGTTACAACGTGCCGAGCTCTTCGCTGAAGCGTACCAGAGAGTCGGGTCTCCACCTCCTCCAAAGTTGCGGATCGTAACGAAGCGTACCCAAGTGCATTGGATGCCAGTTCGCACTCTCGACGCCTCTGTGCATAGTGTCCCTCGACATTGGCATGCTTTACTTTTGTATCTACCACTACCAGCGGACCTATCTCGAGTGGTATATGCGCCAACGAGTGCGATTCGAAATCGATCAACAACGCATTGTTGGCCCTGGCTCCAACAATTGCGGTCTGATCGAGCCTCCCCACGGGGGCACCAACAAATTCCGATTCAGCACGATGGGCGATATCCACCAGCTCGTCATGGCCTAGACCGAGCTCGAACCTGTCATTGATCGACATAGCCGTGGAAACCGTCAAGGCGGCGGACGATGATAATCCACTCCCACTTGGAACGGAGGAAGAGATGAGGATCTCTATTCCGTGTGGCTCCCATCCTCTATCGACCAAAGCCCAAAAAACCCCGGCGACATAGGCCGGCCAGCCATCAACGTTGCCGGGTCGGATCGCCGAGACCGGGCTCTGCGACCACCCCGGATATCCGGTTGAGAAGCAACGCAGTTCCGCCCGATCAAGCGACCTTAGTGCGACCGTCGTGTGCCTCTCGATTGCAAAGGGTAGCGCCAGGCCACCGTTATAGTCGGTATGTTCGCCAATCAGGTTGACTCGTCCCGGTGCCTCCCAGACACCGTCTGGTTGGTGTCCGGTCAGTTCGGCGAAGCGATCAGTCATCTTCGATACTTCGTTGCTAAGAGTCTGGCCGTTCTTCATAACTTCTTTGCCCTGGCTTTTCGGAGTGACGTTGCTGCTACCTCCGGGCTCACGTCGGTCACGAAGGCACCACCTGCGAGTTCGGAACCAGCGAGAAACTTCAGCCGATCCCGGGTTCTATTTGGGGGTGAAAACTCGATATGGAGGTGACTGATTTCGTCCCAAGCTTCGTCTTCATTGGTCGGCCGCTGGTGAAACGCCATGATATACGGGAGTGAAAAGCCCCACAATGCATCGTAGGTGCGGGTAACGTCGAGCAGAATCTCAGCTAGCTGTGCACGGTCTCGCTGATCTAGCGCAGCAAGTGACGGGCGGTGGACTTTAGTCGCAACGTGTACCTCGTAGGGAAATCGCGCCCAAAACGGTACCCAGGCGAGCCACCGCTCATTACTTGCAACGACCCTGCGTCCGTCGTCGAGTTCATTAGCTACCACATCGCACTCGACACAAGTCCCATTCAAACTGAGGTGTCGCCGTGCACTTAGTAGTTCCTTTAGCGGCCTCGGTGGAATCTCTGGGTATCCGTAGATCTGTCCATGGGGGTGAGACAACGTCGTGCCGACCACTTCGCCTTTATTCTCAAAGGGCATCACATAAGAGACTTCCCTCTCGGATCCGATTACCACCCACCGATCGGTCCAGATGTCGACGAGCATTCGAACCCTTTCGATAGAAAGGTCTGCCATCGTCTTGGTGTGATCATCCGAATATACGAGGACTTCACACCTGCCAGCGGCGGGTTTCACCCCAAGGAGGCCACTCGCTTCGATATCGGGTGCAGGTGGGTTCGGAGAGAAGGATGGGAATCGATTGTCAAAGGTTACTACTTCGAAGGATTCGAAAGGAATCTCTGTCGCTGGCGATCCTGGGCGAGAGGGACATAGCGGACAGAAATCGGCGTTGGGTTTGTATGTTCGATGCTGCCTATGGGTAGCAAAGGTAACCCACTCGCCCGAAGTAGGGTCGTATCGACGCTCTGTCACGTTGTCTTTCCCTCTTTCAAGGAACCAGCTGCGATGTATTCGATGTGTAGATACTGGGTAAGTCGTCGACCGTCGGGCATTCGAAACACCCTGCGTACCAGCCCGTTTGCCTCAAGTTCTACCTGTGGTTCCATCTCCACCAATCGGGAAGCACCGGATGAGGCTTTCCCCTTGCCCTCCTCGGCGACCTCGAAGGATCGGGCAGGTGCTGCGGAGCTTCCAGCGGCACCACCCGCTCCGGCGACAGATGGCCCCTTGGTTTCATGGTGACCTTTATCTGGGTCGAATTCAGACTTGATAGAGTTATCGGAAGCTCCGGAGACCGGGAGGCTACCTTGGTGGGCCACACTTAGCGGTGGCTCGGTCCCCTGTTGGATCTGAGCAGACCGAGTAGTCGGATTTGTGCAGTATCTTGGGGTGCTCACTTACTTCGCCTTGCGCCCTTTGGGGTGGCATCTAGAGTGGGATCACCCTCGGAGGAGATCTGATTACCGATAGTCTTTTTGAGAAAACTCGTCGTCGATGCCGTATCATTTTTCCCCTCAGCCAACGTCTCACTCGGTTGGTGAGTAGATGGACCCGGAGCGAGAATGAGCTCTCCAACGCCATCAGAAAGTGCTCGACGCCCCTCCTCTACCAGACCCTCATCGCATATCAGGACGTCAGCTGCGCTCAGCGGGGCTATCCTGGCCATACCAATGGTTCGCCACTTAGTATGGTCTGCGACCACCACCGTTCGGCGTGCACAACTCAAAAGGGTTCGGTTTGTCTGGGCCTCCGCCAAATTTGGAGTGGTAAAGCCGGCTTCTGGATCCATGCCGTGGACTCCAAGGAAGAGGATGTCCACGTAGAGGGACCGGATGGCGTCTTCGGCGACCATGCCGACCAGTGCCCCCGAAGGCGTGGGTATCCCACCCGTGAGGATCATCGGAAGATGCGGATGATCCCTGTGCAACGCCACCGCTAGCGAAAGCGAATTGGTCACGACGGTAATTCGAGGGACAACGGGGAGCCGTTGGGCCAAAGCCCACGTGGTAGTTCCACCAGATATGGCGACTGAGGCCCCGGGGGGCACGAGAGCGACGGCGGCATCAGCGATCGCCGCCTTCTCGAGGGCATTCTGGGTGAGCTTGGCATCGAAGCCTGGCTCCTCTGCGCTACGACCACTTGTTACCGCCCCACCGTGAACCTTTGTCAGTAGCCCGGATTCCTGGAGTACCTCAAGGTCTCTACGAATTGTCATATCTGAGACGTCAAATAGTTCGGCTAGTTCGGCCACTCGCACAGCCCCGTGACGCTTAATCTCTTCGGTGATTCGGGATTGTCGCTGGCTTGGGATCATCATTTAACATACTCCCGGGTAAAGTTACTAGTTGCGGGGCGGTCGACTTTGTGACCAGGACCCTCGATTGTTTTGTTAGCCATGGCCCCAACTCCACCCGGAGCAACATCTGCCGCAACGATCATCACATCCATGGGTGCGACTTCGACCACCGGGCCGACCATATTCTGACCCAAGCGATCGAGCATTGGAGTTCCAAGGTCTATCCTCCGGGGGGTCTTGGTGTGATTGATGAGGAATAGGTTCCGCCCTCTAATCACTACCTCAACCCCGTTTGGGTCTTCTAGGGCCGGAGTGACACGAGACGCCTCGCAGGCCATTCGCAGGATGATTCGCACGCTCTCTCGGTCTGGGAGGGTTGAGAGGTACCAGGCAGTGCCATCACCAATATGATGTTCGGTCAGAGCAGGCCGATCTCCTCGCCAGTCATCGAGATAAGTGAGAAGGACGGTTGCCCCTTTTAGTCTGATCTCTTCGGACCATAATCGCCCCGTGCCGCCGAGTGGTCCAAGGAGGTCCCCACTTATTGTTACCGTTGCGTCTGAGGGAATAGGCAAAAACTCCTCCACTACCAGGCCTAGGGTCTCAGTCCACGGAGCTGGGTAGCCACCGAGTCGAATGTGATCCTTCTCGTCGACGATGCCCGAGAAGAACGTGACAAGGACATTCCCCCCGGCTTTGACATAAGTCGCTAGCGAGGCTGCGTGTGAGTCGCTAATGAGATAAAGGGCGGGG
>JAKAPB010000118.1:0-3015 GCA_021823045.1 Actinomycetes bacterium
GTAAGGAGGTCTGGATTCGTCGCCTTGAAATCTTTACCAATCGATGCTCCTTTGATAATAAGTTCATAACAAACTCCTGTGAGACTCCTCCACAGCTAGTAAAAAAGGAGCTAGGTGTGAAGGAACGATCAGTAGGTGCTGTTGCCGCACTTGCGTTACTAATGGGATGTACCCTGGCAGCTTGTGGGAGCACCCCAACGGCGGTCAGTCCGACAAGTTCGGTCCAGGTGAGCAAGTCGGATGCGGCGAAGCCTTCAAATTCAGTGACCGCCAGCCAATCAAGCCAATCAAGCCAATCAAGCCAATCGGGAGTCAGTCAAGCTTCGGTAAACACAACCGCAGCATCGCCAACTACCACGAGTTCGGCGAGTTCGGCGAGTTCGGCGAGTGCCACTTCGGCATCGGCACCTACTTCGTCCGCTAGTTCTCAAAGTGCAATTCAAAATGCAATGAGTTCAATAGACAGTCAACTAGCGAAATTGAACTCAAATATTGTTACCGGAAATAGTGAAGTCAATAATTCAGGATCGGGGAGTTAGTAATGATTAGAAGAAAGATCGCACTGTTCGGAGCGCTTTCCATTGGTACCGTGGCATTCCTTCCAGGGACAGCGAGCGCATCCAGCACCGAGGCACCAACACCTAACCAAAATGCGAGCTTCGTCGCTGCACAAAAGGCACTAGAAACCCAGTTAACCGATAGGATATCGACCCTTGAGTCCCTCAGTTCCAGGATATCCTCCTCATCCACACTGACCCCAGCTGACCGAGCCAATCTGGGGTCGATAGTCGGCAATGCATCGAGCGGAGACCTAGGGGCGATGAACGCACTGCTTGCTAACGTAGAGAGCGATACAACATCAGCGGAACTAGCGGCCGACCGAAAAGTGATGATCGATACATACCGGATATACGCCGTGGTTAGACCACAAGTATGCATTACTATCGCCGCAGACAAGATATCCTACATCACCGGTCTCATCACTGCTATTGAACCAAATCTTGATAACTTGGTCCTAGCAAACGGAAATACTTCGACCGATGTGACAGCGTATAATCAGGTGCTCAGCAACGTTTCAACCGCCTCGTCAGACGTTTCGGGGATCGATGGTCAACTGAAATCCCTCACGCCCGCTGCCTACAACTCAAACCCCACCGGCACTCATAGCCAGGTTCAATCGATGTGGCAAACCATAAAGAATGACTTTGGACTTTTAGGTGGGGCCCGCTCAGACATCAAAACCATTTCCGGGGTCGGCTGAGTCCAAAATCTGCTACTCCCTCAAGTCTTACTTTTAGATGGCTGGCACCCGAAAGGGTGTCAGCCATCTTGAATCTTTTCCATCCTTGGCTTTGGATTTTGGACCGTTCACATGGTTCATCGAAGTAATGAATTACCGCCTCGAAGGGGACAATCTACATACTCCGTCGCCGTGATTTAGCCATTTTCTCACTAGGTAACAAAGTCGGCACCTTGGCCGTGACTTACTCCCGCCCCTACCGACGGGCATCGTTGGATACTCAAGCGACTTCGGCCGATTGCTGCTTCACCTAGTCAGGTTTCGCTTGCAATGTCGCTCCAGGACCTGAGGCCACAAGTTCTAGAGGAGTGTCATTTTTAGCTGCTCCTAGAGCGGCGCCTTTGGCATTTCCGTTCGCTTTGCAAAAAGAAAATCACCCACTTTGTGGTTTTAGGCTGCCGTATGTCGACAATTTCAACAGCACAGACCAGTACGTCCTAGATTTATGAAAATGACCTCAACTGAATCGATGGTGCTGGTGACTTTGTCAGGCTTTGGTCAGCGAGACAGGCACTTCTTACTTGCGAGAATGACTCGGTCGAGCACTGTTTTGCTCCAAATGATCTTCCCGGATTTGTCAACTGTACTTTTAGCAGGCCTGGTCAGGTTCTTGACTTTCTGATTCTCGGCATAGATCCAGTGGTGGTCGTTAGCTAGTTCGGATGCAGGATTTCCTCTCCGGTACTTTTGCCTATCCGAGACTTTCACCGTGATTATGCCGAGGTTTTTACTAAGCCGAGGAATCGCAGTTTGCCCTGCGTTAGCGTGGTTTGCTGACTAATTCCTCGGCTTAATGTTTCGGTGGGTTGTTGTTATTATCCGTCGTATCTATACGTCTTTAGAAAGGAGACGGTGATGGATACGACGGTCACACAAATCGGCGATGTTGTCGTCGCAGAACTGCGCGCGGCTGGCTACATGGAGTCGACGATTGGCAATTACGAGAAGTCGATCAAGGGTCTGGCTAAGTTCGTCGAAGAACGAGGGGGCGTTTATACCCCATCGTTGGGGGCCGAGTTTGCCTCGATGACAACCAGTCCGCGCACTGGCCGTTTTAGTGTTCAACGCCGGTTCGACTATGGTCGACTTGTCGCTTTATTCGATGTCTATATAAACACCGGACGGGTGGACCTATCGGTTCACAAACGCGGTGGGGGTCGGCAACCGGCATCGAGCGAGTTCGCCTCGCTGATCACGGCATGGGAAGCGGACATGGATGATCGTGGTCTCGCTCCGACCACGCGCTCTTCTTATGGTCGGGTGGCCCGTAGCTACCTCGTGTTCTTGGAAGACCGTGGAGTGATCAGTCTCGACGGGGCCAATGCGGCCAGCGTCTTTGAGTTCTTGGAATCCCTGCTGGATAGGTGGGCGAAGTCCTCCTTGTTCTGCCTAGTGTCGAACCTCCGTCCATTCTTGACGTTCACGGACCGTAGAGACTTGGTCAACGCAGTGAATCTAACCGGCATCAAGCGATCCCATGGGATCCTTCCCGTTCTCAGTGACCACGATGAAGACCTGGTCGTAAAGGGGTGCATGTCGGAGGCGGTGAGTGCACGGGATGCGGCACTGACACTTCTGGCATTGACGACAGGACTGAGGGCATGTGACATCATCGCCCTGAAACTGGCAGACATCGACTGGCGCGGACAGACGATCGGCATCGTCCAGCAGAAGACTAACAACCCTCTGACCCTGCCGTTAGCTGCGCTTGTGAC
>JAKAPB010000118.1:3025-6380 GCA_021823045.1 Actinomycetes bacterium
TTCCGATCTGTTGTGACGGGCTTGAGATGGCCAAGGGGAGCTGACTGGTTACGATAGCAGAAACATTCCGCAAGGTCGGAGTCACCGACGTAAAGGCCGGAACTCAGTTTCTGCGCCATAATGCCGCATCACGACTACTGCGAGCCTCAGTGCCGCTATCGACAATATCGGCAGTGCTTGGCCACGCAAGCCCGGAGTCGACCAACCTCTACATGAGTGTCGATGAGGACCGTCTGCTCGAGTGCGTACTCGCAGTTCCAGGAGGTGTGCGATCATGAATCGTTATAGCTTTGCCAGCACGTTTGCACCGGAACTGAGCCAGTACCTCGCGTTCAAGGAGAATATGGGTTTTTATGGCAACTCTAGGATCTGGTACCTGAAGAGGTTTGATGCCTATTGTGTCGAACACGATCTAAGGGCCTTCGACCGCGATACCGTCGAAGGGTGGGTGGCTGCCCAACTGGAGCGATCGGGCCGATACCGGTCGTGGATGTCGTACATTAGGGACTTTGGCCGATGGCTTGTGGTCCACGGAAACAAGAATGCCTACGTGCTCACAGATCAGTGGAAAGCGCCTTTCGTTCCTGCTCATCCCTACCTGATGACTAGTCATGAGATCGAGGCCTTCTTCAGCGCTGCGGTGCAGCTTGACGTGCGGTCTCCCTGGCAGTGGCAGGCGCTAGCGTTCTTCACGCTCATGCACTCGTGCGGGATCAGAACCGGTGAGGGCCGTGCCCTCCTCACTGAGCATGTCGACCTTGATGAAGGACACATTGACATCTGCTGGTCGAAAGGCAACCGCAGCCGCCGGCTGCCCCTGACCGACGAGGTCACCGGGGTCCTTCGCACCTGCAACCAGTTATCGACTAAGCGGTTCGGCCCATCTCGCCAGAGTTTCTTTGTCTCTGCAGCTGGTAGCCAGGTCACGTCCGCAGCAGTGGGAAAGGTGTTCAACCGTATCTGGGATCAGGCCGGAATACAGCGACCGACAAAAGGTCAACAACCACGGCCGTACGACTTCCGCCATCACTTCGCCTACGCCAACATCGAAAGATGGATGACGAAAGGCAAGGACGTCACCGCGATGTTGCCGTATCTGTCCCGCTACATGGGGCATGGGACTATCGACAGTACCTACTACTACATCCACACCTCGCCTGACTTCATGGATACCTATGCCCAAATCACCCAGAAGAGCGAGCTACTACTGCCGGAGGTGGGCTTCGAATGAAACGTGACCCAAAAACAGATATCCCTAATTTCTACAGCTTCGCCAGAGAGTACCTGCATAGATACCTTCTAACAGTAAGAGGGTGTTCTCCTAAAACGATCGAGGCCTACCGGATCAGTCTGGAATGTTTTGTGAGCTATCTCGTAGAGAGCGAGAACGTTGAACGTGAGAAGGTCAGCTTCGACTACTTCGACCGGGCCCATCTCAAGGCATGGCTGGCCTGGATGGTTGACAACCGACACTATGCGCCAAAGACCATCGCTTTGAGGTTTAGCGCGATCAAGGCGTTCCTGGCTTACTCGTCTTATGAAGACATTACGTTGATGACACTTAGCCAAACAGCAAGAACCCTGCGGTCTCCAGCGAGCTCCAAAACACCCATCGAGTACCTAAGCGAGTCTGAGACACGGGCGATTCTTGCCGCTTTTGACGGTCGTACGGCGAAAGCGCGCAGGAACCGGATGCTGCTCATCCTCCTCTACGACACAGCCGCCCGCGTCAGTGAGATCACTGGCTTACACTTACAGGACCTCTCCCTCGCCGAGCCCGGACATGTCACCCTCACCGGAAAAGGGAACAAAGCTCGCGTAGTGCCGCTAACCAACAAGACGATCGAGCATTTGCGCGTCTACCTTGCAGAGTTCCACCCGAACCTGGATGGACAACCCGCAACACTGCCGGTTTTCTACAGCCTCCACCAGGGACGACCGATGGGGTTATCGGTGGATACCGTCTCTGCAGTTTTGAAGGACGCTGCCCGAATCGGCCGCATTGACTGTCCCTCCATTCCATTGAACATTCACTGCCATATGCTGAGAAAGACCAAAGCAATGGACCTTTACCAGCAAGGCATTCCGCTGCCCATCATCATGCGCCTTCTCGGCCACGAAAACTCTTCTGTCACCGCAGCGTTCTATGCCTTCGCAACTTTGGATATGATGCGTGAAGCTATCAACGCAGCCACTCCTGCGATCAGCTCCCCAACCACCGAAAAGCTCACCGAAGACAAGCTCCAAGCCCTCTACGACCTACGATAAGGTCAAATTATTAAGCCGAGGAATTAGAAGGCAAACCACGCTAACGCAGGGCAAACTGCGATTCCTCGGCTTAGTAAAAACCTCGGCATAATCCGTATTAAGCCGAATTCGGCTTAATACGGATCTTGGCAATCGCTTGTTTGGTTCTACTCCTACTATTCGACTCGTCTCGTCCGCTTTTGGTGCAATCGTCTACTTTGCTCGTACCAAACCAGCAAAGACTGCACTCATGCATGCCTGGATTGATCGGTTCTTGTTTTAGTACCTCCATGGTCGGAAAATAAACGGACGCTAAATCGAATCAGATAGAACCTACGTTTTGATTCCAGTTCTACCGAAGAACGACTCATTCTCTTTCTTTAAAATTCTCGTCGGCTCAGATTTGAACCAATCACACGGCTCATCTAGGCTCATCTAGCGGTGGGTCATCAGCTCTCTAAATCAGAACAAAATGGACGCCGATGAGACCAGCACGGTTCACCCAATCTGGTGATAATTACCGGTGCCATGGAAGTGGCCAAATGTGTCCACCACTCGTATTGAAAATGTGAATTCGAAACCGGTTTTACTGGTCAATTTGAACCTGGGAGGCATGTGACGATCAAGGGATACCTGTTTCTGGCCCTCTCAGCCACTTCATTTGCCGCTTGCGGCTCTACGACCGCCACTAAGAACCCGAATACTTCGGAAAAGGCAGCCGTCTCGAGAAATGTGACGTCTCAGAAGGTGAAGGGCATAAAGGGACCTTCGAGTTACAAGAGCCCTGCATCTTCGACAACACAGATAGCACCGAACCTTCCTACGACTACCGCTGCAATACCACCAACTACTTCTCGCCCATCCTCCCCCGCCCCTCGACCATCTGGTCTGGAATATGGTCCCGGCCCGCAGGCGACCTACTCAGTCCAGCCCCAACCCCCACCTCATTCATGCCATTACACCTTCATAGGCACCGATCCCTTGCCAGATCCACACTGCACCCCCGGAGCATTGAATCCTCGGGTCACGCAGGGCGTAATCGATTCCACCATCTGTAAAAGCGGCTATACATCCTCTATTAGGCCGCCGGAGGGCATTACCGAGCCAG
>JAKAPB010000119.1 GCA_021823045.1 Actinomycetes bacterium
GGCTGCATCTACCTTGAACTCCAGCGTGAACTTCCTTTTGCTGATTGCCATTGTGACATCCCTTCAACCAACATCGTATGTTGGTAATCTGAGTGTCCACTTTCTCTGGGTAGGCTCACACAAGTTAGCAATGTCCAACCCTGGACAGGGGCTTTAAGACAGCACTGAAACGAATTCTAAACTGAAATTTTGGGACGGTTCCTTCCAACTTTTTCGAGTTAATTTGTGGATCTCGAGATTCCATCGATGGCAACGCAACGCCGGGCAAAAATCGGCTTGAGCTTGATCATCCCAGGAGGCTGTTTCCAGTCGAATACCATTGCGGATCCCTTTGGTATCTGGGCGAGTTCTCCCGGAGCGACGAACCTAGTTTCAACGGACCTCATCGAAAGTTGAGATCTTCGCTTGAGGATCGATGGCCCTACAAAACTCACTTGTGACTCTTGGCGAAACCTCGTTCCTGAAACCTCCGAGATAGCCGAGAGCGTCCCTGCGTCGGCGATACCGGGAAGCAGAAGTGTCGTACCAAAAAGGGTCAAAAAACCAGATGCCGACCGTCCCCATCGCTGGCGTGCTTGGGAAAGATCCTGCAGACACCCGATTACCGTCACTCCTTGACTGGCACCTTCCGAGAGAACTGATGCGAGGTTTGGCAAAGGTGCGACATTTGCCAATTCATCTAGGCACATCAACACCTGTTCGGATGGCGATGCACCCCGGGGGGACCTTTCATAAGCCGCCGATCTGATCTGATCCAACAATGTGACAATCACCGGAGCCGCAATTTTCTGCTCTGCAGATGAAGAGATAACAAAAAGAGTCCCTCCGCTCCTGACGAACATCCAAGGATCGAAATTCGGATTCTCGGTCGCTTTCAGGGCCGCCTCCGATCTATAGGCACCCAGTGATCCAGAGGCAGTAGAAAATATCCCAGATAGCTCCCTCTGGTCGGTTTGGGCGAGTCCCAACAGGATTTGTAGAGCTCGCAGCTGGTCGTTAGCCTCCAGTACCGGAGCGAATCGAACGATATCACGCTCGTCAATCCCGCCAACTACATCGGCCATAGACCCGCCCGCGAGGTTTGTCGACAAAAGGATCGGGGCTATCAACGCTTTAGCGCGCTCCGCCCAATGAGACCCCTCACCATAAGGCCTCTCGAGTCCAACGTCTACGAGTAGGTCAGCGATCCTTATTGCAGCATCAAGAGTCCCAGAAGCTTCAACTGGAGACCAGCGAACCCCCGTGACCCCTTGAGGTGCCTTAATCCGCCCAGATGGGTCGAAGATAAAGACGGGTCCTAATTTCGACCTACTTCCTTGAGTAGCAGCCAGGATATCATTTTTTGTCGAAGTGACAACGGCCGGACCCCTATGCAAGGTCAGATTTGGGACGATAACCGAAGTGGTCTTGCCCGACCTCGGTGGACCCAGAACGAGTAGGTGGGACTCCCTAGCGGTAAATGCCGGTTTTCCGTTTGCGTCACCAAGGAATATCAAAGATTAATCTCCGGGTCGGTAAGCCACCTTTTCGGATAGAAAACTATCGATATCACCCTCAGCGTAGCCTAACTCCTTGATTATCTGCTCCGTGTTTTCACCGATCATAGGAGCAGGGCGAGGGGCCCCTCTTTTGGGGTCTCCCGAAAATCTTGGAGCCAAAGCCGGTTGAGTTATCCCAGCAACCTCTACAAATCCCTCCCTATCGACCGCACTGTGATGGGCCGAAGCCTCCCGCAAACCTAAAACAGGGGTCATGCAGCTATCGGTCCCTTCGCTCATGGTCTCCCATTCGTCGCGAGTCTTCTCCCTTACGGCCTGGGCAATCTTCATCCGCATCATAGGCCATCCGCTCCGATCGTACTGCGACTGCAAATCTTCATCCTCAGAAAGACCCAAAACATCGAGGAGATCCCGGTAGAACTTGGGCTCAAGGGCTCCTACGGCGATATATTTGTCATCTTTGGTTTTATATGTAGAGTAAAATGGGGCGCCCCCATCCAACAGATTGACCCCCCTTTTGTCCTCCCAAAGGCCCTGACCCAAGAAACCATAGATCATCGAGGCCATCAGCGCCGAGCCATCTACCATGGCCGCGTCGACTACTTCTCCTTGAGATGTTGCCCTGGCCTTTAGGAGCGCAGACAAGACCCCAACGACGAGAAGCATCCCACCCCCGCCAAAGTCTCCCAGGAGGTTGAGCGGGATTATCGGTGGACCGTCCTTCTCACCAATAGTCGCCAATGTGCCAGAAAGTGAGATGTAGTTTATGTCATGACCCGCCCTTGTGGCATACGGACCGCTCTGGCCGAAGCCCGTCATGCGCCCATAAACGAGCGAAGGTTTATCTTTCAAAAGAACCTCTGGCCCGAGCCCAAGCCTCTCCATCACTTCGGGCCGGAAGCCCTCGATCAGTACATCCGATTCAATTATCAGTCGCCTAATCATTTGGAGTGATTTTGGATTCTTCAGATCGACAGAGATCGACTCTTTACCTCTGCCAAGAACTTCCTGCCTTTCGGCCTCGCAAGCTTCAAGCGAGGTGCCGAACTGGGGCCGATCGACCCTTACGACCCTCGCACCCAAATCTGCTAGCAACATCCCTGCAAACGGGCACGGCCCGAGCCCTGCCATCTCAACGACCTTGATACCATCCAATGGCTTTGCCATCATTAATCCATTCCTAAAGATCGTATAATTGAACCCTCAATTTGAAAATAATTCGAATTAAGAGCCACCCTCTTGATCTTCGAAGACTCTAGCCTTCAACCTCTTGAACTCGACTTCGTCTATAAAGCCATCTCGATATAGCCTTGACAGTCGCTCAATGGTCGATACCGCCTGGTCGCTACGGGCCTTGACCTCACCAACGGGCGGGTCAAAAGACGCTGGAGAACTCGCCAAGGCGTCTATTTTGTTTCGAATGTCAAAGGGTCGGGAGATATTCCCCATGGCTTCTGAAGCGTCATTGCCCGAACTTTGGATATCAAGCGAGCCAAAATTTAGCATGCGCCCAATAATTCCCTGGTCGCACCTGATGTCGGTAATCCTCGCAACTGGTATCTCGTTGGTTTTCCGACTAAGGATTCCGCTTACAACGACGACGCGTCTACTGGTCAGGAGAAGGTACTTAGAGCTCCACCTTATGTAGTGATATGCGAAGTAGCCAACCCCTGCCAAGACTAACAGAACAAAAATTACGAATCCCCAAGCTCCGGCTAGTAGCTGGGTAATCTCTAATGCGAGAGCCGCTACGGCAAGAACCAAAAGAACCGCAGCAGGTGCCGCCATCTCGATCCAATGTTCACGCACCTCTTCGAGCAGGGTCTCATTAGGAGAGACGATCTTATCGATAAATCGCTCCATCAAGAAAATACTCAGGCCAGCTTGGCCGCTATTGATGAAGCAGTACGTAAGACCGATCCGTCCGCGCCAGCCACGACGGCGACATAGGTCGGATTCGAGATCGCCTCCTCGAGCATTTGGCTGATCAACCTCTCGAAGGGAATCTTTGGATCGATCCAAAGATAGTGTGAGAGCGATCCCGGAATGGTGTTGACCTCGTTGATATAAAGCGAACCGTCGTCTGCCATCAAGAAGTCAACCCTCATGACCCCCCGGAGACCCACCAGTTCACAGACCTCAGCTGCCGTAGTTCGAATCCGCTCTTCGAGTTTTGGGTCGAGCTCGGCTGGCAGTTCCCTGGGTGCGGTCGCCATGCCTTCGCCAGCTATGTACTTGTCACTGTAACTGAGGATCTCGCCAAGGGAACCCTTTTTTAAAGGTCGTTCTATGGCAGAGAGTTCAAAGGCAGGAAAGGAGCGTGCGGCGATCTGGATGTCAAAGAGGTCCGGCCGATACGGCTCCACCACCGCTCCAGCTCGTAGGTGTATGTTAGCGTCTAGCCGCATCTTCGCCGTGTCCAAATCGGCGACCACTTCTATGCCGATAGAAGAGCCCCCGAAACGAGGTTTGACTATATATGGACCTTCAAAGGCAAGAGAGTCTGTCGACTTGAATAGGGGCTCGCGAGGCAGTGCGCTGATCGAGTTCTGGGCCATCAATGCATAGAAGGCCAGCTTGTCCATCCCGATCAATGCGGTTCTGGCATTTGGGCCGGTATATGCAACGCCCATCAGATCGAGTATTGCCTGCAACGAGCCGTCCTCACCGGCTCCTCCATGACAGCAGTTCATCACCGCTTCCAATTCGAGTGCCTTCCCCTTGGAAAGTCGACCCGATGGGGGGTAAAACCCTGGTTCTGACCCGAGTCGAAGGTAGAGCGGCTGGGCTTCATTTGGCTGAGAGGTCGCAAAAGCAGAGGCTTCGGCCAGTGGATCCACCTGATACCACTCGCCCAACTTACTCCAGAAAAGCCCGACGACCTTTGCCCCGGACTTGTGTAGAGCCCTTGCCGCCTGGAGACCCGTCAGAATACTTATGTCGTGCTCAGGAGATGGGCCACCGAAAATAACACCAAACTGCCTCATGCTTTAGAAACCACCTACCCAAACCAGGCCTATTAGCCAAGGGAAAATAACTGCTGACCGACCCAATAGCTTAGGACAAAGCAACGTGCTGACGATCACGGAACAAGAAAGGCATCTTTACGGAAAGTGATCGGGAAGGTCATTTTCATAGAGTACTACGTCCCCAGCCTTGAGATTCTCGCGAACCCATCTGACAGCGTCGTCCCTCGTTGCAACGTCGACTACCTTCTTCAATACCGCTCCGGCCGACTTCGACCGATCTAGGGCCCCTTTGGTTAGTGCCCGCTTATTGGTCTTTCCCACGATAACTAAGTCGCTCGCAACTTCAGCTGCATATTCGGCCAACTTGAAGTTCTCAATGAACTGTCGATGTCCAAGTTCCACCATGCCCGGGGTAACGACAACGGTACGCACGCCGGGAGCTCTACGTTTTGCCAAGCTCATCATTGCGTGGCGGGCTCCCGTTGGATTGGAGTTGTAGGTGTCATCCAAGACAACAAGTCCAGACGAATCGACAACCGTAGCGGTCAATCTATGTGGCGGCGGCTTGAGCTCAAAAAGCTGCTTAGCCAGTACCTCCTCTGCGACCCCAAGTTCCAGAGCTACCGCAACTGCGCAGGCCACATTCCCTGCGGAGAGTTCTCCACTCGGAAGGTACCCTATTTTTCGCTGTTCCCGAAAAACTACTAGACCGCCCTCTTCATCGGCCTTCACACAAATTTCCGCCCTGAAGTCACCATCGGAGCATCGCCAAACCCTCGTGCCCATTGTCTCTAGTTCATTTGCCAAAAATCCCAACTTCGGATAATCGACGCAAAGCACGACAACCTTCGCACCCGTCAGGATCTCCGATTTTGCCGAAAGTATCGTCTCTTCAGACCCAAATCTCTCTAGGTGAACCGGCCCGATCGCAGTTATGACCGATATTTCGGGTCTGATCCAATCGACTAGAGCGGCGATCTCGCCAAGTCGATAAGCACCCATTTCGGCGACAAAGAGTTCGGTGGAAGCCACAAGATTCTCGTTTATCGATCTAGACAGACCTGCGCGATTGTTGTAAGAAGCCGGGGAGGCCACGGTCATCATACTTTGAGAGCAAAGGGCGGCAATATATCCTTTGGTCGTGGTCTTGCCGAAAGATCCCGTAACTGCGACAACTCTAGGTGATACCTTCGCCAGCTTCGCAGCCGCAGCCTGCACAAAGCGCTTAGCCGAACGATTTTCGTACGGAGCGAGCATCCAAGTGGCTAAATCAAGTATTGCCGGGTAACAAAGAGCGGCAATCGAGACTGCTAGCGCTGCGACATTGAGCGCAAGGCCTATAGTCCCGATTAGAACGGCCAGCAGATAGCTGAGAGCGGCCAACCTCTTTAGCCGTTTTGTCCATTCGAGCTTGGATGTTCTACCTTTTAGTCCAAGCCCTAAGGGAAAGACCACGACAATCAGACTTAACGCAACAACTAGGCCAAGCTTATTGAGCATCGAGAACTCGGGTCTAATGGTCAATTCAGCAGCCAGTACGGCTACGACGAAAGCTACCGAATTTATCGGTTTATCTCTCAGACCCCACCAGCGCATTGCAAATCTTGTAGTCATCGGAGTGACGTAGTGTTCCCGCTGTGCGACCCTTAGCCATCGCACAGAGGACACAGCCATGGCGACTAACGGAACCACCAGGACCAGAACTGACTCTGCTGACTTCATCGATCACGACCCATTAGAACACTATGAATGACCTCGGCCAACTGTGCCGGCGCCTGTGTCGGAATAAAGTGCCCAATCCCTTCAAATACTACCGATGTTGCATTTTTAGAAATTGTATTCACCTCTTTTGCTACTTCGGGTGGCACCTGGTCATCTAACTCACCTGAGATCAAATAGACCTTCGA
>JAKAPB010000120.1 GCA_021823045.1 Actinomycetes bacterium
TGTCGTCGAGTCTGATGTTGAAAGGCAAGTCGTGGAGTTTTGCCTACGCCCACCCAATCCGTCAGGGGGGACGGCTGAGCGTCCTCGAGCCACATTCGCGAACACACTTCACGTTGGAAACGAAGGCTCCAGAACCTAAAGATAGTCGCCCCCCCGTCGCGAGACTTGAACTGACTTAAGTCCAATCAGAGAAGCCGACGGGTGAGACTATGGGTTCGGTTCCTCGACTGTCACCGCCTTGAACGGGTCCAGAATAACTGAATGGGGTCTTCTCGGACCCGATAGTATCTCCTCGACATTTCCTCCGTTCACATACTTCCCAGCTATGGATGATTCAGCTGATCCGAGGGTTCTAATGACGACATGAGCCGCATGAGGGTCCGAACGAATTCGTTCCATGAATACCTGCCGGCGAAGTCAGCTTGTTTCCTAGAGAGTCTCCCTAGAGCCGATGGGTCACTTAGAAGGCCGTCTATTGCTCGCGCGAATGAAGTAGGTGTGGCGTCACAGGTTACGATCCCAGCCCCCTGAGACTTTAGCCATTCAAACTCACTTAGACTTGCGGCGACGACAGGTAGACCCCCGGATGCTAAACGGGCAAACATGGCACTTCCGCCCTGCGTCGCACGGTACGGTAGGAGGGCAAGCGTCGATGATTGGATCAGCTCGTCTAATCTTTGGTCTGGAATCCATCCCAATGTCGAAATTCCGGCCCCGTGAAGCTTTCTGTCTAGCACTTCAAGAGATTTCGAGTACTCAGGCTCATGCCTGAGGAGGCGATGGGGACCTCCGACCACCACAAACTGACAGTCTCCTCGTACCTGTGGCCGCACGGCAGCCAGGACATCTACTCCCTTGTAGGGTGAAAGATACCCGGGGGTTAAGACAATCGCGGGCTTAAGGGGTCGTTGAATGCTACTTTCGAAATTGTGGCAAGGAATTGGTGTCGTCACCACGGGTGTCAATCCGTACTTCCTACGAAGGACTTCGTCCACTCTATTGCTAAACACTACGATTTTGCTACGAGAAAGCGTCCTGACCGCGTAATGCGCCCCCAAACGGGTTAGGAATCCAATCCGGAACCCAGAGGACCGTTGATCTATCACCTCAATCGCGGTGTGAAGCAGTACGATGGTTGGTCGTCCGAGAAACGCCCGGAGGCCGACGGAGAGGAACCCGGCGAAGTTAAGGAGCCCAGATGATCCCCAGGAAGTCAAACCGAGGTTGGTGATGACGATTCCATGGTTTCGTAGAATCCTGCTGAACTGGTCGAAGGCGCCTTTTCGAGTCGTCGATGTCTCTTCCAGTTCAATCCTAATTCCGGCGAACCTGAGTCTTGAAGCGAGCTCCATGCCGAAGTCGCCGATCCCAGTTCCGGAGTAATTGCTGACGAATAGAGCCGTCATCGTCGAAGACCTCGGCGCTGACTCCTCGCGAGGAAAGGTTCATTGGTCAGCGAATGGGGCATGCCTCTCCGCATCGACCGTCAATCGAGCTGACCGTAGTTTGGTACGTTCCGTCAGTTCTAGTGCCGCGAACACACCCTTCTGCGTCAGTCATGTATGGGCGGGATCTCGCCGCATGTAATTGAGGACCCAAGCTTGCAAATAATTTGAATTAGCCGTAGTCTTCAGGCCATGTACTCACCCGGTCTCTAGATAACGCTTGGTTGTTCCGTGGCGCCGGTCGCCTCTATCTGAGTCAGAACCGTCAGGACCACTAGCCTTGCAAGGGGACCCCCTGCAGTCAAGTGTGATGCGGACTCCTGAATCTCTTCGACCATCCTTCTCGAGACTATTGCGGCCCACTACACGGGCAGGTGACGAGTCCGGGATGTCAGTACTTTGGGGGGAGAACCCTTCATGGTTCGGGCAGTCGGTCCGGGACGCTCCCAACTGATTCGAGTTGTATAAAACTCCACCCGAGTATTCAGACGGTCTTTTCGTCGTGAACACCCTCACCTGCTTGAATAGATTTCTAGCGTTCACCGCTCGGAACGGGAGGTTCGCCGCGTCCGATCTTGGCGATAAGTAGCCCATACTATCGCTGACCAGCCCCCCCGCCGCGAGTATTCCGTCAGTGTTTGCCTCAGCTGACCATCCGGACTCGCCAAAGACAAGGTAATCGGGAAAGTGGACCGCCGTCACGAACAGACAGAGTGGGCCGTCCTGAGTCACTCGATAGGTGGCTGCCAGGGCCACGTGGCTCTTCTTCCCCTCCAAGGGAGAGATGGTAAACGGTTTCCTCTCGTAGCTTACGAATTCGGGACTGAAATGAGATCCGAGGAGTTCCTTCTCCCGTCTCGCCCAACAGAAGGAATGGAACTCCTCGCTCGTGCGGAGGAACGAATACTTCGTCCGTTGCGCGAGGATCGCACTCTGCTCCGTCCCCGATGAGCAAATTCCGCCGACCGCTCGTAGTCCTTCTCTTTCGCCCACCGCAAAGGGGCGATGAGCGACTATTGGGCGCTTAGATCTTGACGGAGGTCGATTAGCTCGGCCCCCTGCAATTTGATCTAGCGTCGAGGTTGTCCGTTATTCTCTTCTGATGCTCGCAACATGTCAGCGGTGAAGGCCGCAGGTACTACCTTCCGCGATTGCTCACGTCACTGATGGAAGCGCTCCCTGCAGTGAGTACCCTGCCACCGCGCGGCGATTGGTGCGTGAACTTCAGCAGGCCGTACTGCAACGGGTTGAAATGAGCCCTAGGTCGAACGCGGCCGTAGTGAGAGCAGCCGTCGACTCAGGTACTGGAAAAGCGGCTATTCAATTCTAGAACCAGCTTGGGAGGTTCAGCGGTTCCAGAAAGGAGGACATTGAAAATGAACATCCCTAGCAGAGTCAGAAACATGACCGGGATTGCCTTCACGATAGGCATCCGTGTATCGAAATCGTGAGTGTACCTGACGGGAAGCTCCGCTATGTGATATCCCGCCGATGCAATGTGATAGAGCATGCCCACCTCAAAGGTTCGGTTTGTAACTGTAACTCTCCTCAAAATTACTTCTTTCACGACATCCCTCCGAAAGGCCTTGAATCCGCACTGAGCGTCCTTTACCGGTAAGCCAAGGAGGGCTCTGACCAGAATGTGCCAGCCGAGCCCCACCAGCCGTCGCGTTGCAGTTTCAGGAACCTGCACCACATCGGGTAAGAGTCGTCGCGATGCTATTGCGGCAGGTTCGCCAGAAATGACAGCCGAGAGAATCTTCCCGGCATCGCTCGCCGGCACGCTCGCATCCGCGTCTGCGAATGCTATGATTGAGTGTTGAGCTTTCCTGAAGCCCTCGAAAATCGCACCGCCTCGACCAAGTTTGCGCGGGTATGAATAGCATGCTACACCACGGGATCTAAATCGTTCGGCCACACCGGGGGTGTCATCGTTTCCATCCGAAATCACAATGACTTCGTAGGGAAGACTGAAGGACTCCAACAACTGAACGTAAGCTGTAAGCGCTTTGGATATCCGCAGTTCTTCGTTGTAAGCTGGTATGACAAGAGAGATTGAAGGGCTAGTTACTACACTATCGCGATCTGATACGCTGCATGCCTCTTGAGAGCGCTCTCCCATGTTCGATTACTTCCCCTTGATGCGGACTCCTATCTTGCTACAAGATTTCAGCGGGAACGATTCCCGTGATCGAACGGATTGGGGGCCAGGAGTTAACGAGGCGATTCCAGGGCGTTCGACTGTATCGATTGAGTGCTCATTCTCATCTATCAAAGCCCTAATGGTGACGAGAATGCCCGGCTTGCTACGTCCGGGCTCCTTCATCTGCAATCTTATCCGGCTCCGCATATCTTAAACTTCCGTCCGACTCTGCCTCAGAACTCAGGACGCAGGCCTTGGCTCGATCAGCGAGTCCAATATATGGAGGCATGGCGGTTCGCGAGGAGTAAGGGGAAGATCGAGCATCCGCGGCTCCTTTCATGGCCTCCTTCAGCGTAAGTCTCTGCGAATTACCCAGTACATCGTTATCGCAAGGCCGGCCAGGTACGACGAGTGCCACAAACGAGCAGGGTTGTTATCTCCAACCTGACCTAATCGAGATAACCGCCGAGGGCCCCGGGTCGCGATACCACCCTCATATCTGCTGAAATCCCGATCAGACGAAACGGCGTATTCGCCCAAGGGGGTAGAGCAATTACTATCCTGCACCCGAAAATCCCTTGCAAAAGGGTTCACAGTCACAACCCCCACACAAATCCTTGGTCTCAAGAAATTCGCTCTCTCGGCCGGGCACCGTTGAGCCTACGGCCAGAGTTGCGGCAAGTGTGTGCCCAACTCTGGAAGCGGACAGCGGCGCAGAGTCCCTAGACGTACAGGTGGGCCTCATGCGACTTTCAACGACTATGACTCCGGCCATCGTCCGGTCGTTGGGCTAAGACTGCGAAAGCCCCTTCTTCTCTGTGGTCGTTGTACCCAAGAATTCAGCGATCGAGCCTACTCGGTTTCCGCTGTCCTTAGTTTCACGACTAAATTGGAGTTTCGAAATCATTCTCGCCGATGGCAGAAATGCCGATGGCACAACAGAGCTTGCGCAAGTGTGTGGTCTCCGTGTTCTTGACGAGGACGAGGCGCCCAATTCTCGGAGTGTTGGAACGAGATCCTTAGAGGGAAGAGTACTCCCTTTCCTCACTCCGACATGGAGGATCTTCCGGCCCTGCTCGATAGATGCGACGAGGCGTTGCGGACGGCCCCCTTGGTCCATCCCCGTGAGGTCGTAAGCTTTGAGAACTCTTGGGCGAAGTCTCAGGGGCTCGGAAGGCGAGGCTCGTTTCACTCGACGTACTGTAAGGCTCACCGATGTTTGTCCCGCGAAGCACTCGAATCTCAGTGAGGATACGATGCTCGCTTTGGATGCAGCGTCGAGGATTTGGAACTCCCTGCCCCCAGACTGAGTTCAGGTTTGCGACGCGCAGGGATGCCTGAGCTCGCGTTGCTCGACCATGAAAGTAAGCTCGATTCGAGTTCATATTTCGCCAAGCGTAGCGCCAGGCCCGTCTAGCTCCTCCAAGAGGTTCACCCGATTCTTGGGCCGCGCTTCTATCACCCAAGCTCTCCGAAAGGTGGCGTGGAGCCGGTTCGGAGCGAGGAAATCAATTCGAGGCTGGACCACGGGGACGACCACCGAGTCAGCGAAACTGCTCCGTACCCTCGCTGCGACGGACCGGCTGCCTGTCTCGTAAGCGCTAGAAACTCAGGCTTGGGCAACTATGGATTTAGAGCCGGATTTGGGTTGAGTCCCCGACAACGCATGAGATTGGAAGACTACGAGTTCCATCTGCGCGCAATCTCGCGTTCCTTCCGACGATAGAGTCAGTAAGCTCGATCGGACCTTCAAGCCTCGCTTGATCCATTACAATGGCTCTCCGGACCGTACTATCGCGAATCACGCAGTCATCTCCAACCGCCGTATTCGGACCGATGTAAGCTGTCCCCTCTATCATGGTGCGTCGCCCGATTATAACTGGGCCGTGAATTCTGGCTCCCGGCCCAATCATGGACCCAGGCTCCAATCGCACCCGACCGGATATGTCCGCTCCCGCCGATACGATTCCATGAAGTGAGTAGTGAGACCGCGGCGTGGTCTCTAGAATCAGGTCGTTTGCTTCAAGAAGGTCCTCTGGACGGCCCGTATCTTTCCACCAGCCCCGGAGTCGATTGACCACAACCCGCTTTCCACTAGAGTTTAGAGCCGCGATCGCATCCGTGATCTCCAGCTCGCCTCTCGCCGAGGGCTGCAAACTATCAATCACGTCATGAATCGCTTCAGTGAATAGATAGACTCCGACTAGGGCCAGGGAGCTGCGGGGATGCTGTGGTTTTTCAACTAGTGAGATGATTCGATCGCCGTCCAACTCTACGACTCCAAAGCGAGTCGGGTCTGTGACGCGAGCCACTCCTATTACTGCATCTGGATTGTGTGCGCGGTAGCTTCTGATAAACGGCTTGACTCCTTGCTGGAGGAGGTTATCGCCAAGGTACATCACGAACGGGTCATGAGAAAGAAACTCTCGCGCGCAGAGGACGGCATGAGCCAGTCCTCGAGGTTCTCCTTGACGGATGAAAGTCACATTTGCCCCAAGTCTGGTGCCGCTCCCGATCGCCTCTTCCACGCCCTCGTGGATCGGACCGAGTACGACTGCGACGTCGCGAATGCCCGCATCAACCAGGTGACGAAGGCCATAGAATAGCATGGGTTGATTCGCGATTGGGAGCATGTGTTTGTTACCTGAGAACGTTAGCGGACGTAGCCGGGTGCCGTGGCCCCCTGCCAGCAAGAGTCCTTTCATTCTGGTTAGATCGGA
>JAKAPB010000121.1:0-3891 GCA_021823045.1 Actinomycetes bacterium
TACAGAGCGCCATGAAGGCGGTTGCCGACGCCCTCACTGCCCATGGGTTTTCCGCACACACCTCAAACTCCGATTCAGCCTTAGGATTGGTCAACGAACATTGTCCCTTCGGCAACCCAGCCCTCGTACACCCGGTGCTTTGCGCCGTCGACCGGGGGTTGGTTAAAGGGATGCTCGGCTCACTATGTGGTACCTCTATCCCCGTGACGATCTCTTCGAGGGCCCGAGGAGACCTGTCCTGTTCGGCGATCGTCTAGTTAGATCACCTGAAAAAGGAGATCTGGGACGCTCAGTCTCCCCAGAACCTCTGCTCGCGCCATGGGTCGCCGTAGTTGTGGTAACCGTTGCTCTCCCAGAAGCCCGGCTTATCGCTGGTCATAAACTCGATACCCCTAAGCCACTTGGCTGATTTCCAAAAATAGAGGTGTGGGACGAAGAACCTTAGTGGGTAGCCGTGCTCGGGTTCCAAAGGTGCGTTTGCGAACTCGTAGGCCAAAAGGGCGGTCTTCTCCCCGGTAACGTCCTGTATTGGAAGGTTCGCAGTAAAGCCGAACTCACTGTGGCACATTATGTGCGTGACGTCACTTTTCGGCTTGGCGAGCCTAATAATCTCCTCGAAGGAGATCCCCTTCCACTGGGTGTCAAACTTTGACCACTTGGTAACACAGTGGATATCGGTTACTACCGTCGTCTTTTCAAGATCCATAAGCTCGGCGTAGGAGAGGGTAACCTCGGAGTCGACCCTGCCAAAGACCCTAAAGTCCCAGTTGGTCAGGTCCTTATAGATGGGCACATTCCCGGCGTGCAGTACCGGAAACCGGTCGGTAAAGTACTGCCCTGGCGGGAGTCGATCCGGATCAATTCCGCGCTCCGCCAGCTCCTTACGATTTCTATCAAAGAATCCCACCTGGATCAGCCTATCTCGTCGTCGCTTATAGTAAAAACCGCAAGTCCCCCGCCGGCGCTCAGGGAGCCGTGGCTGGCTTCGCTTGGACGGCAGCGATGGCACCTTTGTATGCGGCGCTCAGATCGGTCCTAATCGTCGGCGAAGGCGAGTCCGCCAGAAACTCGCTGAACTGCTTTTTAGCCTGGCCCGTCTCGTGGTAGACGTAAAGGTCTATCATCGCCAAAAAGCCGTGGGCGTCGGGGTAGCGGGGCTGGATCGCTATCGCATCTAGCACGAGTTGCTCACCCTTTTGGACGAGGCTCGGGGATTTGGTCTTGACTCCGGCCTGGAAAAGCAGCCATCCCTGATAGGCGAGCGCCTGTGGCTGGTAGGGGTCCTGGTGCAGTACCAGAGACAGCAACCTCAAAGCCGACACGTCCTGCCCAGAATATGTGTAGTCGATAGCCTGCGTCAGCTCTCGAGACTCTAGGGCACGACTTGCGGCCTGTGACCTACTCTGTTCGAAAGTGTAAAGGCCGAGGCCAACTCCAGCCACACAGAAGGCCGCGCCAAAAATCGCTAGATACTTCCTCCCAGAGGTAGAAGTCGATCGACGCAATAATGCTAATAATGACCTGGGCATCGAAGACCGACTGGGTCTGGTCTCGGCGCCCTCAACCGCTACCTCATGGTTAGCTGGGTCGTGGTTAGCTGGGTCGTGGTTAGCTGGGTCATGGTTTGCTGGTTGGTTAATTGTCTCGCCGAGGGGGATCATCGATAGGGCAAGGTCCCCAGAAACGTCGCCGATATTGGGAGTCCCGTCGTCGCTTCGAGGGTCATTTGGAGATCCCCTCTCACTTTGCGCCCAGCCCTTTCGCGACAAAATCGGCCGGAGGGAGAAATAACCCAAAAGGAGGAGCAGGCCGAAGGGTAGCACCCAGATGACCAGGTAAGCGCCGGACTTAGGTGGCGTAAAGAGGATAGAGTTTCCGTAGCTCGCTACGAGCTGGTCCTTGATCTGTGCGTCCGTGGCGCCCTGGGCGACCTCATTTTTGATAAAGGTCTTTATCGATATCGAGCTCGCAGCGCTCGACTCAGCAACGGAGAGGTCGATACATGATGGACACTTAAACTCTCCCTCCAGATGCACGATTCGTCCCGCTGTCGAACTCGGGGTAGCGGAGTTAAAGATCAAAATGGCAAAGCTGCATAAAATTACAGCGGCTATCCCTCCCCAGATAGCCATGAGCGCCCTGGCGGTGGCAAAATGTCTCCTTTGCCTATTCACCTGCCTATTCACTTTGCCTATTCTCTCCGGGGCGCTAGTAACCATTTGCCTTTGCAACCTGGACTAGTATCGCTAACTCTTTCGCAGTGACCGGACCGACGATCTTGGTCAGCACCATACCAGAGGGCGAGACCAGAAATGACTCAGGGGGTGCCGAGACGCCCCACTTGACCGCTATCTGCCCGTTGGGGTCCGCTACCGCCGGCCAGTTGGCTCCGTATCGACCGAGGAAGGCGATCGCCGGTCGATCTTCATCTTGAAAATCGACGGCCAGCACCTTGCCAATCCCTGACTTTGAAAATCGAACTAGCTGGGGCTCCTCAATCGCGCAGCTCGCACACCAAGATGCGAAGAAGTTTACCAACACGAACTTTCCCCGATAGTTGCTGAGCGCAACGTGTCCACCGGTAACAGTATCTCCGGAGATAGCCGGGGCTACATGTTGGACTATCGGGCTCGGTTCGACGGCTGTCGATGCCGGCGTCCTGGTCGCAACGAAAACCGAGAAGGCAAGCAACAGAATTGCTATAAGTGCCCCAAACCACTTAATCCCGGTCCCACCGGCCCTTCGATTAGCTATCGACGCGCTCACTGGGGGGCTGACCCAGTGCCAGTGCCAGTGCCAGTGCCAGTGCCGACGGTAGCAGAAGCGACTCGATCCGTTGCTTGACCATCCTTCTCAGTGCCGTCACCCAATTCATCGGAGGAACCAGCCTTAGTACCCCAACGCCCCTTAGTTTGGACCTTTCTGAAACCAAATATCGAAATAACCCCACCTAGGGCGATCACCGCTGCCCCAATCCACAACCAGTCGATCATCGGTTGGATGATGATCCCGACCAATATGGACCCCCCTACCTTTGTCGGCGGCTGATCCAGGGTCAGGTACACGTCTTTGGTCAATCCCGCCGAAACCGCCGGCGAACCAACCGGTTGCGTATAGCTACCAAATTGCGAAATCGCTGGCTGCATCAGCTGTCTGCCATTGAGGGTCACCATTGCAACGAGCGAGGTCTCCGCAGGGGTGACAACCGTTTTAGTTCCGAGGTAGCTGACATTTTGTCCGAAGAAGTTCCTATTTTGACCGGGATAGAGCTTGATCTGTCCTTTGTGGCCGAATGAGGTCGCACTCGCCAGTGCAATCGCAACCATCACGATCCCCAAATGCGATAAAAGCCCGCCATTCTTTCGAGCTAATACCGCTTTAAATGGATTGATCCCACTCCCAAGGGAACGCTTGGCAAGCTGCTCGAGATTGGAGCTTGCACTGAATGCGGCGAGCACAAAGACACCAAAGAGTCCCGGCCGGTCGAGCCCCAAAGCGACCGACACCGCACCGACGACACCGGCGACGACACCGGCAAAGGTGAGCTTCTCTAACAATGCACGCCAAGGTAGTCCTTTATAGCTAACTACCGGCGCTATCGCCATAAGTACGAGCAGAAGGGCACCCAATGGTGCTACGTATGAGTTGAAGTAAGGGGCTCCAACGGTTATCACCTGTCCGAAGAGCGAACTCGCAAAAAGCGGAAATATCGTGCCCAACAAGACGATAAGGACAATCGCAACGAAAACGACGTTATTTACCTTGATCAAATTAGTCCTAGAAGCCCAGGGTGAACCCGGCCGCTTTTGTGTCAAAGATGAGAACTTCGACACCCCGAGATATATAGAGACGAGACAGACCAGGAAGAAAAAGGAGATCAGGACGTCACCT
>JAKAPB010000121.1:3901-6306 GCA_021823045.1 Actinomycetes bacterium
CCCGATCGGGTGAAGTAGGTCCCAAGGATGGTGAATACAAAGGCCGAACTTATCGAGGCATAGCTCCACAGGGGGCCCGAGCCGGCCCTTTTTTCCACAAAGGCCGAATGGAGATACGCCACCAGAAAGAGCCAAGGCATAAGTGCCGCATTTTCAACCGGATCCCAGGCCCAAAAGCCACCCCACCCCAATACCTGGTATGACCACCACGCTCCGAGGGTGATCCCCAGGGTAAGGGAACTAAAGGAGATAACAGCCCATCTCCTCGCAAGTTCGCGGTAGAAACCGGATCGATCACCTGCGAGCAGATCGCCTATCCAAAGGGCGAATGGAATCGTAATACTTACAAACCCAAAGTACAAAAGGGGTGGGTGAACGGCGACTAGCGGATAATTCTGCAGCAGCGGATTTGGTCCCAAACCGTCTGGGGGGATCGCCCCTTGCGTTAGGGCAAATGGATTCGCGGGTCCAAACATCATCGCTACGAAGAAGGCCATCGTGACAGAGGTGACCAGTAGCGCCCAATTCGAAGCCGCCTCGAACTTGCGGACCCTGGTAAAAAGGATCAGGCCGGCGAGATTGATGCCCAAAATGAGCGCCCAGAGGAGGATGGATCCCTGCAGGGCCGACCACATTCCAGAGATCGAAAAGAGCAGTGGAGTCTCTTTGGAGTTATTTTGCGCCACAAAGGCGATCGAAAAGTCGTGGGTGATCAGCGCCCGCTCGATGGCAAAGGTAGATATCGCTACACCAAGGACCGAAACCAAGGCAAAAGATCGGGCGTGCTTGATAGCACCAACCCTCTTCCGCAAGAGTGCCACCAGGAACAGCCCTACCGCCGCCAGCGATGACACCAACGAGATGAGTATGCCAATGCGGCCAATTTCTGCGTTCAACTAGGATCCGCCTCCGGCATTTTTGATCCTATTTGGATGGGCCGCGACATAGTTTGCGGTGTGCTTGATCATGATCTGGTTAGACCAGAAATAGTTTCCTTGAAAATGTCCGACCAAGACCACCGGTATCGTCGGCTGAAAGAGTTGGGGAGGCGACCCAATCTCGACCACCGGGACTATGGTATTTGCGAAGCGAACCTCGAAATCGACCCCGCTCTGAGTATCCTTTATCGACCCAGGAACGACTATTCCCTCCAATCTGAAGGTCTTTGAGCCAAGTTGTGCTTTTTGGGCAACGGCCTGCTGGGCGGTGTAGAAGTATTGGATCGCATTGCTGATTCCTTTGTAGATCACAAAGGCAAGTGCCGCAGCTATCAACAGTAGTACAACTATCGCCTTAGTTGCTGTAGCCGACTTCGAACGCAAAGACTTAACGGTCTTCCAGTCAACGCCCTCCCCGGCGGTCGGCTCGTTCTTGGTGTCTACCTTTGCCAGCTCCGCCAATCCCGCATCTCCGAAAGACTCACTCAACTCTCGCTTCGACCCTCGGTCCGCCTGTTGGAAGATTCTCGCACTAAAACCACGGCCCTTTTTAGTTTCTTGGATTTATTAGCGAGCTGCAACGAGTACCCACCAAGCACACCGGTGACTACAAGATAACCGGCTTCAACATAACCGTTCATGAAATTGATCCTCCGTCCTTTGGGCCCCCTTCTCGGGTCCCAGAAGATGCCTTTGAGTTGACCAATCCGTCAACCTCCCGAAGTCTTTCGGCTATTGCAGCCTCTACTTCAAGGTTGTCAAATTCATCGATATTCGTTTCGATCTGATAGCGCTTTATCGTCATCCAGAGATAGACCAGGGTAAAGCTGATAAAACTTACCAGCATCGTCCAGGCCATCTCGCCGTGCACCTTCGGGCTGAGCGAGGCGTTAAATACCGTAGCGCTCTGGTGCAGGGTCTTCCACCAAACGACGCTCTGGTGGACAATCGGTACGTCTATGAAGGCGACCAATCCGGCTACTGCGGAGCGAACCGCAATCTTGTCCCTTGGTGCGGGCACCTTCCTCAAAGCCAAATAGCCCAAATAAAGGAGGAAAAGAAGGGCCGTCGTGGTTAACCGTGCGTCCCAAGTCCACCAGACATGCCACGTGGGTCTCCCCCAAATCGAACCGGTGATAAGCGTCAGGGCGGTAAAAACTACACCTACCTCGGCGGAGGCGGCCGCAAGACGGTCCCACTTCAGGGATCGAGTCCTCTTCCAAAGGTAGAGAATCGACCCCACCGACGTCACGCCATAGGCCAGATATGCCACCCAGGCAACGGAGGGGTGGATATATAGGAGCCTCACAAGCTGGCCCTGTATCACGTCGGGCGGTGTCACGAATAACCCTAACCAGTAGGTCACCGCAACTCCGAATAACGCCGATACGGCCAGAACCCCGACCCAAAATTTACTGCTCTTCAACCCTCAGTCCTCCAGGACCGATCCGAAGCTCACCATGCCTA
>JAKAPB010000122.1 GCA_021823045.1 Actinomycetes bacterium
GGGTGACCGATAGACCGAGATTATCGAGCCGATGGCGTATTGATAGGGGGAGGAATCCAACTCCTGGATTATCGAGTCAAACCCCGACCTTCTCGGAGAGAGTATCGCTATGTCGGATTCGTTGATCTCTCTAAGTTCGTTGGTAAATCGGTCCCTAATCATGGTCCCACTTTTTATCAACTCGTCTATCTGGGCGACGACGGCTACGGCTTCCTGGTCTCTGATTGGGCCTATGAGGGCATGCTGGATCGCTTCGATCGGTCCGAGCATGAGAACCGAAGGCTGCTCTGGCTGGTCATCGACGTAAGGCGTTAGAGCCTTGAACGAGTAACCCTGAGCGGATCCATCCAAGAGCCTTTCGAAAATCGAATTGACGAAATTAACGATCCCGATCCGACTTCTAAAATTAGTTGTCAGCTCGACTATGCCACCGCCAAGTGGCTCTATCTGGGACCTAACGGAGTTGAATTGGCGGAGGTCGGCCCCTCTAAAGCGGTAAATTGACTGTTTGGGGTCACCTACGAAGAAGAGGGTTCCCGCCCTCATTGACCCTTGGGTTACCTCTGAAACGGAGGTATTCATTCCAGCCAAAGAGAAGATCAGTTCGACTTGGAGTGGGTCTGTATCTTGAAATTCGTCGATTAGATAGTGGGTGTATTGCTGGCCAAGCTGCTCTAGCACGACTTTTGAATCGGGTCCCAAAATAAGGTCTCGAGACATTCCTAGGAGGTCTTCGTAGCTAAGAGTTCCCTCTGTGCGTCTGTCTTGTACCCCTTCGAAGGTGAATTCGATCAAGGCGTCACTGAGGACCGACAACCAGTGCTGGATATAGCGGGTCTTGATGTCGATGATCTCGCTGTAGATCTCCTCGGTGCCATCGGTTAATTCCGCTATCCTCGCCAGTGCGGCGTTTGGTGGTATCTTGGTCCTCGGCTTTCTGCTACTAGGTTTGGGAGCGTCTTTTAGCAGTTCTAACAGTAAAAACAGATTGTTTGACGACAATGGATCCGCTAGCAGTTTGGCGTATGTAAATAGCTTCAGGCACCTTTTTGCAGCCATTTTTTCCGGGTCAAGCAGCCCCATTAACTCCTTGGTAAGCGATAAGAGTTGGCTATTTTTTCCCACCAGTTCGGGTATTAACGTGGGAGTAGGTTGAGGACTGGAGGTTAGTGTCCTTGAAAGCAGCGGCCACGCCGCATCAAGCGCTCTGGCGGCTTTTTTAATAACCGAGAGGCTTGCACCTTGGGAATGTGCGACCACCATGGCCCACGGGAGGAGGTCTGGCCCGAGTGGATCTGGTTGGGCCTGCAACAATTTTGACAGGAAACCTTCAAAACGGGTTTCGAACTCAATTTCCTTTTCTATCTCATCTAATACTTCGATTTCAGGAGTAAGGCCGGCCTCGAATGTAAAGCTACTCAATATCCTCCTGGCGAAGGAGTGGATCGTTCCAATCGGTGCTCCCTCAATCTCCGAGAGCGCTCGTTTGATTCTTGTCAAAGAGATTTCTTCCTCTTCGCAGGCTTCGAGGTCGGCTAGCTCGAAGGTTATCCTTTCCAAAAGCTCTTTGGCCGATTTCTCGGTAAAGGTAATTGCGACGATCTTAGAAATGCTCACACCCTCGACCAGGAGGAGATTCTTTACCCTTTCCACGAGCGAAGTGGTCTTGCCACTGCCAGCTCCAGCCTCGACAAACAAGGTCCTTTTAAGCTGCTCCGCTATTTGGACCCGTGCGCCTTGGTCTTTGACCTGAATCACATTTGGACCAACGGAGTTTGATCCTTCCGCAGGGCCCACCATCACTCGTCTGCGCTATCTGAGAAGTCATCCTGAAAGCGCAATTCATCTGGGTAGACCAAATGGGCGAAGCTCGAAATGGCTCGGTCGGCAAATTTTGCTCTTATCTGCTGGTTGTGCCAGCGTGGCCTCAAGTTAGATGGGTCACAGTACTCGCAGCCAATTGGATTATTCCGTGGATTGAGCATTCCTTGGGGAAACGATCCGTCCCAGATTGCTTTGACTATTGAATTTACGACCTCGGCGACTTTTTCCTTGACATCTTCGGTGAGCGCCAGGCTGATCCTCCTTGCCTCTTCAGGCGTTGCGGTAAAGAGGTATTCGCCGAGCAACTGTGGAGTTGATGCCGTGTCCCATTCCATGCCCTCGAGGCTTGCGGCGTAGATGGCCAGCTGAAGGTTTCTGCCGTTTTGAGTTGGATCATCGGGGGATACCTTGTAGTAGCTCGATTTTCCGGACTTGTAGTCGATGACAACAGCTTGATTCAGGTCGTGCCTCAGGTCTATCCGGTCGATTCTGCCGATAAATTCGATCACTGGTTCCCCGGTTACTGACAGACTGGCTCGGAGCCGCTCGTTTGGTCCGAAGTAGACCTCAGAACCGATGGCTTCGGCGTTGCTAGCTTCTCTGAACTCGCTATCTTTTTGGACTATTTGTTTGATCTCGCCGATCAGTCGACTTCGTTCGAACTCATAAAAAATTGGCTTGGTAAATCGGTTGAGCTTGGCAAGCTCGCCAATTTTTTCCTCTGCGCTCGAGATGGCAACCATCAACTCCTGTTCGCTCCAACGTTCGCCAGGTGTTCTGCTTGTGCCGGCGGGTTCTTTTAAGGACCATTTCACCATTGTGTCCAGGGCATGGTGGATTATGTTCCCTCGATCTCGAGGCGAAATATCTGCTTCGGTAGAAGCCTGCTCAATTGGAGTTATCGACAGTACCTCCCTTGCAAAGTAGGCGAATGGGCACGCGACCCAACGTTCGAGGGAGGTAGGAGAGAAGGCTTGCAGTTCGATCTTGGTAGAAATTGGCTCACCAATCATCCCGTCGAATTCGGTGAAGTGCCAAGCAGACCGCGCCCTTTTAGTTCTGTAACCACTTTCAAGTGGATCTTTGGATTCACCTAAAAGAAGTGCCGCTGCTTTGTGGTCAGAATTATTGATCTTTCTGGCTCGAAGCATTGTGATCTCGCGTTTGTCGATCGGAGAATGGGTTTTAGACAGGTCAGTGAAGTCTCCGTCAAGGTGGGTCAGCCTAGGGTCCCTCAGAAATAGGTACTCCGAGGTCGATACACGCCTTCCGATTGACTTTGAAATTAGGTCACATAGCCACCTAGATGGAGACTTGGCCTTCGTGCCGCTGAGATCACTTCTGCTGCTCATCAAGACGACCTCTTTTGATGCGAAAGCGATGTTCGAAAGGGCAGCCTTCGCTTCAAAGTAGCGGCTCCCGCCTTGCTCCGCTTCAATACCGTATCTTGCTTCTAAATAAGGAGTTACTAGTGGATTGTGGGCCCTAAGAGCGGACACCCTATCCTCGGTCATCCCAAGTACTACCACCAGTTTTCGGGGGCTAAAGGGAGTTGACCATACGGGGTGGATCGGTAGACCAAGGTCAATCTTTCCCACTGTCAGCTGTGCCGCTTCGATAGCGCTTCTTGCTGAGTCTCTGAATTCTTCAAAGTTGACAGCCGGGACCACGAGGTCAAGTTTTTTCAAAGCCCGTATTACCTCGGCAACCGCCTCCCGTTTTGCTTGCAATATTTCTCGATTGGAGACCTCATCATCCTTTTCTAGGCGCCAAAGCTGGAACCGATCCCCCCAAGCTATCCAGTCTTTGAAGCTCATAGCAGTGTCCTTTGTGGACTCTTGAAGTTTGGCAACGAATTTGATCTCTTCGGTGAGCCTTAGACATGCCTGGTGAATTTGGATTGGAGTGAAGTTATGACTGAACTTGTAGGTATTCAGTGCGCCAAGAAGCTCGCTAGCACAACCGTTCAACCTCTCAAGCCAGTACGGCTCTGCCAGATCACCCAATACGTTGCGCGCCACTTCTTCCATGGCAGAGATTGCTATCGTGTCTTTTTCATCGGCCTTATCTTGAAGCTTTAGCAGATCAAAAAGGCTCTTCAGGGTGGGTGGTGATGCAGCGATTTCCAAGATCGTTTCAGCGCGCCTCGCCCAGGCTGTGTCGCCCAAGTGGCCGGCTGGGGACGCGACGTAAGGTATCTGAGACCTACTCAGCTGAGAGAGTAGGTATGGGAGGTAGGGGTCCTCGGAGGTGTAGGTGATCTCCATCTCGGAGAATCTGACACCCTTTTTTGCCGCTTCTATTACCAGCCTTACTGCGTAACGGACTTCGTCTGATGGGTCGTGTGCGTCTACGAAGGCGAAATTCAACACGGGAAATGAGCTCCCTTGGATTCCGTTTACCGTTGGGTTGGCTTGCTTTGCCCAGACGGCGAATGGTTCGTCGATATCTTTGTCTCCGAAGACCCTAAGTATGATTGACACCTCACAGTGGCGGGCTAATCCCGCCACTATCTCTGCGCCAGTTGGATTGATGCGGGTGGGTAAAAAGACTATCACCGGATCTAGGCGCAGGCTTGTTCGGTTCATCCGAAGGGTTTTGGCCGCAATTTCTCGTATCTCGAACGATGAATAGAATTTAGGTGATATTCGGTCACTTATTTCGTCGCAAACCCTTAGCAGCGTAGAAGTCCTGCCAGTCAAGCCTCGAAGCGTCGCTTTGTCGCGTTCTCTTAGCAGTTCGTAACTGCGAAATATCGATTGAAAAGAGTCGATGGTGACCCTTTTTTGATTCGTACCGGGAAATTCTGCGCTATGGTTTTCCAGGACCTTCTTGGCGGCTAACCTGACCACCCCGCCGCTGGATTTTCGGCGCTTTGCTAGACTCCCATCCCGCCTTACTATCGATTCAGCTAATTGATCGAAGGTGATGAAGTCGACTGCGCCAAGACCATTCCCGGTTCCCGGTCCGGCGAACAGCGGTGCAAGATTCCTTCTAGTGAGCACGCCGGTTTCGTGTGAATCCACGATTACGGAGACCTTCTTTAGGTTCTCGTCGCTTTTTAACCTCTTGATCTCGTCGGCAAGTACTCTTATCGGATCTGACTCTGGCGTTACCCAACTGGTTTTACATTGGGGGTAAGCCGACTGGCCATTTGCCGGTGTTGTAACTGTATCGGGGTCCGCTGGTCCAACCTTCGACTGGTCCGACTTGTTTGAATCTGTATAGGGCATCCCCCAACAAATTACCCATTGGTTGGGACATTCGCTTTCCAGAGGTCAAATTGTGTCAAATTGTGTCAAATTGGGCCGGGTGAAGATTCGATGACTACTGAGTGGCGAGTGTCAGGTATCCTTCTCGCTTGATCGAAGGTATGGCAAAGGCGATGGTCGGGATCAAGACCAAGATGATCATCCACCTCAGACCGAAGAAGTCGGCAAAATAACCCAAAATAAAAGGTGAGATAATGTTTGCGCTCCCAGCGGCGGCGGATAGCAAGGAGTTCGCTCGATCCAACTCGTCCTCATTTATCGAGTTTCTAGCGAGGTTGAGAGAAATTGGATATACCAGACCATGGGGAATACCTAGCAGCGCGAAGGACAAAAAGAGCTCCATCGGTGAGCTGCCGAGTGCAAAGATAACAATCGCAATAATCGAGAGCGAGGAGGAGAATATGACAAGAGCTCGCAGCTTTAGCTTGTGAGGGTAGAGAAGTATGACCCCCCGAGATGCGAAGGAGGCCATAAAGAGCGTGGTAAATGCTAGCTGAGTAGAAGAAGCCGAGACGTGGTAGATGAAGTGGGCGACGAGGGCACCGAAAGATACCGCAGCCACGAAGGGGAAGGAGTATATGAGCTGGGTGTAGATTGCGATCCTGAAGCCTCGGATTCGCATCAACTCGGCGACCGATATTTTCTTTTTCGGAACTACCACTTCTGGGGGGCCTTGGACCGATCCGACCTCAGTCTTTTTGGTTAGCCAAAGGGCAAGAAGTACAAAGGGCAAGAAACTACCCATCGCTACAACCAGCGAACCGGGCCAGAGGCGAAGCAGAACAGACTCAAGTAGAGGTCCGACGGCCAGGCTTGCAGATAAGGCAAAGGTGTAGGCCGCCACACCCCTGCTGGGCGAGACGCCCTCTAAGTGAGACCCGATTGTTGCCAAGCTCGGATACATAACTCCACCCGAGATCCCAAGGGCTATGTAGCCCAGAAAGAATCCCGCCGGATCCTTTGAGATGACCAAGAGGATCGAAAGTCCAGTAGCTAACAGGGCAAGCCTGGGCGCCGATTTAAGTGGTGTTTTGCGAACCGAAATCAAAAAGGCGGTCAGTACCGCAGACACCCCAGAGAGGGCAACAGCTAGTCCAATTGACGAAGTCGAAAGGGAGAGGGCTTGCCTTCCTAAAAGCGGAGCCGTGGTCTGGACGCTGTTATTGCTCGCCCGAAATAGGGCCGCTATCGCGAGATAGCCCAC
>JAKAPB010000123.1 GCA_021823045.1 Actinomycetes bacterium
GCGAGAACTTTCTGCTCATCAATACCCTTTGGAAGTGGCAGCTGAACAATATAAGCGTCTACTTCCGGGTTGGAATTAAACTCATTTACCTTCGCAAGAACGTCTTCGGTAGTGGCGCTCGATGGAAGGTTGCCATGGACAGAGCCAATTCCAACCTCGCCACAATCCTTATGCTTCATCTCTACGTATCTCGCACTGGCGGAGTCGTCTCCAACGAGAATAGTCCCGAGACCGACCCCTTTGTTCATTCCCCTAAGTTCAGCAACCGCACCCGCGATCCTGTCTCTAATACTTTTTGCGACGGCTTCCCCATCTAGTATCTGCGCTGTCATCTAATCCCTTTGTTCTTCTCTTCTTGGCGCTTTTCTAGGCCGTCTTCGAAACTAGTGCCTAAAGTGCCTTCGTCCGGTGTGGAAAAGAGTGATACCTAGGCTTTTAGCCGCTTCGATAATCTCATTGTCCTTTATCGACCCACTCGGCGCAACCACCGCACGCACTCCGGAGGCGGCAAGGGTCTCAAGACCGTCAGGAAAGGGAAAAAATGCGTCTGACGCGGCTGAAGCACCAACAGCTGATGCCCCCGCCTTGCCCACTGCTATTCGAGCCGAATCAACCCTATTTTGCTGACCAGCACCCACGCCAATCGCCCTCTGGTCGTTCGCAATTACAATCGCATTCGAAGAGGTGCGCGCACATACCTTCCACGCAAGCACAAGGTCGCTCACACAGTTCTCTTCTGGGAAATCTCCCGCAACGAGATCCCATGAAGATACGTCATCCATTAGGTCGTGACCCTGAGCCAGGTAGGCATCACTTATGGAGCGAAGCTGCAGGCCAGAAAGCCTCGACCTGTCTAGCCTGAGCAGCCGGGTGCTCTTGCGCTTTGAAGTGAGAATAGTAACGGCTTGTGGATCAAAGGCCTCCGCTACAATCAGGTCCGCCTTCGGCTTCTGTACGATAAGTTCGGCGAGGGAAGCGTCAACCTCTCCCGATATGGCAACTATTCCCCCAAAAGCCGACAAAGGGTCACAGTCAAAGGCTCGGACATATGCCTCTTCTAGCGTAGGCGCGGTGGCCACCCCGCACGGGTTGGCATGCTTTACGATGACGCAGCAGTTGTCGGAATCGAGCTCCCAAAGCAACCGCCAGGCAGCGTCTGCGTCAAAGACATTTAGATACGATGGTGAGATTCCGCCGATCCATTCGGCCCTATCCCAGATTGACGATCCGTCGCTGTATAGCGCCCCCATTTGATGAGGATTCTCTCCATAGCGAAGATCGGTGACCTTCGAAAGGTTGACGGATATCCGATTAGAAAAGGGGACCACCGCCTCCGAATCCTTATCCAGTAACTGAGATTCGAACCAAGTCGAAATTGCCCTATCGTATTGAGCGGTAACAGTGAAGGCTTTAGACGCTAGCCATCTCCTAGTATCACTTGACACCTCACCAGTTTCGGTTATCTCGCCCAGCACAAGCGAGTAATCGCTTGGATCTACGACCGCCGCAACAAAGTGGAAGTTTTTCGCCGCCGCCCTAATCATCGTCGGTCCACCAACATCGATTAGCTCGATCCCGGGTTTGGACGTGAAGGGATACAGGTTTACAACGACTAGGTCAATTGGCACAACATCGTGCTCAACAAGGTCTTTCAGGTGATCCGGATTGGATCTGTCGGCCAGTATGCCCGCATGTATCTTAGGGTGAAGTGTCTTGACCCGTCCCGAAAGCATCTCGGTGAAACCAGTCAACACATCAGTCGACGTATGATCTATATTGGCCTGGCTCAAGCGCTGAGAGGTACCGCCACTGGCTAAGAGTTCGACGCCTGCTTGTCTCAGACCCCGAGCAAAATCCTCGAGACCAGTCTTGTCGTATAGGGAGAGTAGAGCCCGCAAATTTACCACCTGTTTAGTGCGCCTTCGTGACGCAAACAGGCTAGTTGCACATTTTCGCCTTGAAGTAACCCGACGGAAAATCAGCAAAGCTAATCTTCTGAAATATCTCCCATAAACTTCAATATGGCCCTCGGGTAGAGAACTCGCTCGACTGACTTTATCCTCTCGTGCAAAGAGGCCTCAGTATCATCAGGAAATACTGGCACGGCTTCTTGGGCAATGATTGGCCCCGAATCGACCTCTAATGTCGCCAAGTGAACCGTACACCCAGTTAGCTTCACGCCATATTCCAAGGCCATCTTGACTGCATGCCAGCCAGGGAAGGATGGGAGTAAAGAAGGGTGCGTATTGAGCACTCTTCCCTTGTAAGTATTGTGGATTGCCTCCGAAAGGATCGTCCCAAAGCCCGCCATGGCCACAACGTCGATAGAGCGGGATAAGAGCTCGTTTACCAAACTAACCGTGTAGGCGTCCCGATCAAAATCCTCATTCCAGAGGGTTCTCTCGAGCAGAAGCGCCTCGGTAGCGTTGGCCCGAGCGACCTCCAACGCCCTACAAGGTCGATCCGAGATCACTAGCGACACTTGAACGCCCGACCCATATATCGCTTCAAGGATCGTTCCAGAGCCAGATACCAACACCGCAAGTTTCATCAAACAGACACCCTAAGACTGATAAGGATCGGCGGCACAGCCGCCGATCCTTGAAGTTGTTGTTTTTCTTTGCAATACTTCGCTAGGAACGCTAACTAAAGGCCTTTTACGATGTCGACCATGATTTCGCCGGCTTCTGTAGGATTTCGAGCCACGTGCACCCCGGCTTCTGCCAAGGCATCCATCTTCGCTTGGGCCGTGCCCATACCTCCCGAGACGATTGCCCCGGCGTGTCCCATCTTTTTGCCAGGAGGAGCTGTCACCCCCGCGATGTAACTGACAACTGGCTTAGTCACGTTTTCTTTGATAAAAGCTGCTGCCTTTTCCTCGTCAGATCCGCCAATCTCACCGAACATAAGTACGGCCTTGGTCTCAGGATCCTGCTCGAAGGCCGCTAAGCAGTCTATAAAGGTGGTTCCGGGGACAGGATCGCCGCCTATGCCAACACAGGTGGTCTGTCCAACTCCTTTCAAGGAGAGTTCGTTAAGTGCCTGATAGGTAAGCGTCCCGGAGCGAGAAACGATACCGACTGGACCACCAGCTAGCGCTATATCTCCAGAAGTAATACCGATATTGCATTTTCCCGGAGAAAGGATTCCTGGGCAGTTAGGCCCTAGAAGCCTAGTCCCCGGATAATTACGGCGTAGAACGTTGAAGACCATAGCCTCGTCCTTGGCAGGAATGTACTCGGTAATACAAACGATAAAGCCTATTCCTGCAGCGGCCGCCTCGAGAATCGCCTCTGGGGCAAACCTCGGAGGAACTACGATAAACGATGCCGTAGCTCCGGTAGCGGCAACTGCGTCTTTGACCGAATCAAATACCGGCACCCCTTCGATATCGGTCCCACCCTTGCCTGGAGTTACACCTCCTACCACCTTGGTGCCGTATGCCTTATTCCTAAGTCCGTGGAACCTACCTTGGCTACCTGTTAGGCCTTGGACAATAACTTTGGTGTTTTCATCTACAAAGATGCTCACTTCGAGGCTCCCTCATCTACGATCTCTACCGCCCTCTTGGCAGCTCCTATCATCGTCTTCTCGATTATGACTCCCCTAAGATTGGCGTCAGCGAGAATTCTTCGCCCTTCGTCGGCATTAGTACCGTCTAGCCGGATCACAATCGGGCTACGCATCTCGACGTTGGAAAGTGCATCAACGATTCCCTTTGCCACTTCATCGCAACGGGTTATTCCACCAAAAATATTGACAAGGACAACCTCCACCCTGTCGTCAGTGTTGATAACCTCGAGAGCCGCCGACATCACGTCCGCTCCGGCGCCACCTCCAAGGTCAAGGAAGTTGGCAGCACTCCCACCCACCTGGTTCACGACGTCTAGCGTCGACATCGCCAGGCCAGCGCCATTAGCGATAATTCCGACAGAACCATCTAATCCGATATAGTTCAAATGCTTCTCTTTGGCCAGCCGCTCCCGGCCATCAAGTTCTGAAACTCCCTTGAAGGCTTCCCATTCTGGGTGTCTAAACGCAGCGGCGTCGTCCAGGGTCACCTTGGCGTCAAGTGCGTGAACTTTGCCTTGGGGTGTAAGTATGAGGGGATTTATCTCCGCCAGATCGGCGTCGCCCAGAGTGTAGCAATTGTACAGCTTCACCAGAACGTCTGCGACACCTTCGAGCGCCTCTTGGTCAATTCCAGCTGATTTGGCCAGTTCTAAAGCTTGGTCGTAGCTGATTCCATCGATTGGGTTAATGTGAAGCCGCTTGATCGCCTCCGGGTCAGTAACCGCCACCTCTTCGATATCGACGCCCCCCTTTGCCGAAACCATGGCTAGGTGAAGTTTCGCGTTTCTATCCAGCGTAAAGCTGGCATAGTACTCCTTCTTGATGTCCGAGGCATGCTCGATCCACAAGCGCTTGACCACGTGTCCCTTGATGTCCAATCCCAAGATGAACTCGGCCGCGTCCTTCGCCTCTTGCTCATTGTTCACCAGCCGGATTCCGCCAGCTTTCCCGCGACCTCCCACCTGAACCTGGGCCTTCACGACGGCGGGAAACCCTGCGGCCTTAGCCTGTTCGATCGCCTCGCCCACACTATCCGCTACTCCGCCGGGCGAAGTGGGTATGTCATAGCGGGCAAAGTATTGCTTCCCTTGATACTCGAAGAGATCCAACTATCATCAGCCTTTCATCCACAACACTAAAAAATTGTCATAAGGCGGCTAGCCGCCAAAATAGTTCCTATGAAAGCCTTACTTCCCTCTCATCAAGAGCTTTCTCAAGCCATTCAGAGATCTGAGGTAGTGGCGCTCCCGGGGTGAAGACCTCGGACACTCCAGCTTCTTTCAATCTAGAAATATCTGCATCGGGGATGATCCCCCCAACGACAACCAATACATCATTCGCCCCCTGCACTTTTAGCCCCTCGATAATCCGAGGAACGAGTGTCAGGTGGGCACCTGAAAGAAGTGAAAGTCCTAACGCGTCGGCATCCTCCTGAACTACCGTCTGCACAACCTGCTCGGCAGTCTGATGGAGGCCGGTATAAATGACCTCAAATCCAGCGTCTCGTAGAGCCCTTGCTATAACTTTGGCTCCACGATCATGCCCATCTAACCCAGGCTTTGCGACTACTACACGATAACGACGTTCCACGGCCTCAAATACTACCCATCAAATCGGGTTGAGAAAAAACCCGCCCGCCAAAGTGCATTTTTTGCCCTTCTAAATCTGAAGTCCGACCAGAAACCAACACTAGGTTAACCCCGAACGAAAGCTAAAAAACGGATCACTTCTCGGGTTCAAAGAGCTCTCGGAGCTGATCCCTCTTCACCTTAGCCGTATCGGTCCTCGGAAGAATAGCCACAATCTTGATCTGCCGAGGAACTTTATAGTGCGCAAGGTTGTCTTGGCACCACGATGCGATCTCTGCGACGCTTACTTTGCTCTTCGGCATCAATCGTACAGCCGCCACCGGTACTTCACCCAGTTTCGCGTCTTCAAGGCCCAATACCGAGGCCTCGGCGACCTCTGGGTGGTCTTCAAGTACAGCTTCGACCTCCCTAGCGTAGACGGAGTATCCCCCCGATTTGATCACGTCCTTAGCGCGTCCGACAAAATAGACGGTCCCAAGAGGGCCGCGACGAGCCAGATCGCCAGTTCGCACCCACCCGTCATTTGCAAGTATCGCGTCAGTTGCACCCTTGTCCTTGAAATACCCCTTCAACGAACCTTCATTTCTAACCCAAAGTTCACCCACCGCACCAGGGGAAACCTCGGAACCATTGGCATCGGAAACTTTGAGTTCGGCTCCTCCAAATGGTATTCCAATGCCAGCATTATCCAATAGCTCGCGAAATCCCACAGGGATAGCCGCCGATTTGAACGGCATCGACGGAAACATTCGCGTCGCTACCGCTCCTCCAAGCTCGACCATTCCATAGCCCTCTATAAAAGCAGCTGACCCGAAAGAAGATGCGTAGCCGAAGGAAATCGCCGATCCAAAATCTTGAAACTTCCTCGCTAAGTCTGTTGGCATCGCGTCCGCCGATGAATACCAAACATTTATTGAATTTAGGCTTCTGCTCTCTGCTCCGGCTTCAAGCAAGAGACGGTACATAGCAGGCACACCCGCAAATATCTGTGGCCTCTTCTGCTCGATTAGGTCAAGAACAGCTTTTGGGTCAAACTTTGGGAAGAAGTAGACCCGGTAGCCCGCCATTGCCATAGAAAGCGCGAAAATGAAGCCCATAAGATGCGACAATGGGAGGCCGAAA
>JAKAPB010000124.1 GCA_021823045.1 Actinomycetes bacterium
TGGATACCTTTCGCTCGGGTCATTCAGTTCTCGATTTAGCGAGGTTGTTGGTGAGTCGCCTTCCCACTATCGAGAACGGGACCACGGCGATCTTGAACATTTGCCTCCATGTGTGACTATGGTGGCTACACGACCGCGACGCCTCTCAAGCCTTGTGTGAAGGTGTTGTCTGCCCGACGAGGGGAAAGGTCGCGAGTGCTAGACGGCTTAAGCGGCTGGACCAAAAAGTGAGCTCAAGAAATAAGCAGTATCGAAGAAGTCCAGGATCGAGGGGTTCACCTAATATAGGCATATGGCGATAACTCTATCCTCAATGTTCATTCCCGTTCACGACCCCGATGCAGCCCTTGGCTTCTACCGCGACGCACTTGGTCTTGAGGTGCGTTCCGATGTTGGGGCGGGCGGCTTCAGATGGGTAACAGTAGCTACTCCAGGCCACGACGTCGACATTGTCCTTTATCAACCACATGGTGGACGCTCGCAAGCCGAGGGAGACGCGCTACTCGCTTTGGTCACACAAGGGTCGCTCCAGGCGGCGATATTTCGAACCGACGACCTCGATGCTACATTCGATAAGGTCCGAGCATCGGGAGCCGAAGTCCTCCAGGAGCCGACCTCCCAGCCCTGGGGGGCTAGGGACTGCGCATTTCGGGACCCATCGGGTAACCTTGTCCGCATTGCCCAAGCATGACTATCTCCGTAGCCATGCTTGGGTAGAGGATGTGGTTGTGCTTCGAAGGCTTGTAGGCTAAATCGAAAGGCGCTTCCCAGAGGGACTCGGGTAATGTGCAGTCCGCCGTGGCTTCGTGAAACGAGCCAGATGTCGGTCGGTCTGGCCGATGTGGAGTGAAGTGAGCCAAATAATAATTCTCGTCGGCGAAGCTGTTTTACTCCACGGGCGGCGGGAGGCTGAGTTGGAATGGTGGTGCCTCGTTGGATTCCAGTTGGAATAATCGACACTGGGTCCGACGTTTCAAGGCGGAATGGCATTTTGAGCGCTGATAGCCCCCGTGGTGAGGGCCGCGTTTTTGCTCGGTCAAAGCGACTTTACATTTGCAGAAAAGCGCAAAGTAGATGTCTCGTGACAAAGTCTCGTGACAAAGAGGTCTAGGGCGATGGGCGAGTAGCGAGCTTAGGGCTTGAAACAACCTCTCCATCTGGAGGAACATCTGAGGTTTCAGATGGCCTAAGTTGCGGAAACCGGCCACCTGAGACGTGTTCGAGGATTCCAATACCGTACAATGCCAAGCGCAACCCTGTAACATGCTAATAGATATAGTCCTGCGTGTGAGGTGGCTGAGGTGTTACGTACTGAGTTGATCCAGCCGGTATCTTGGTTGCTCCTAAATCGAGCGGCACAATTCCCGAGCAAAGTGGCCTATAGCGACCAGGTTCGCTCTGTCACCTATCACGAACTCCAGATCCGCACGGCAAATTTGGCAACTCAGCTTCTGCATTTGGGGATAGCTCACGGCGATCGTATCGTGATTCACCTCGATGACAGCGTCACTACGGTTGAGTCCTATTTTGGAATCACCAGGGCAGGGGCCATCGGAGTCTGCGTTGACCCAAAGGCTGCGCAAAGCGAACTCGAATATATGGTTTTGGACTCTGGCGCCAAGACCATAATTGTCGATTCATCTCACTATGAAAGGGCCGTCTTTTTGAGGGACAAGATAGATGGCTTGAAAGTTATCCTCTGTTCAGAGGATCGCCTTGATGGTGAAGCTATTAGTTATGATCAGCTCGTTAGTTCGGCGATCGATGGCCAGAGATCTGCGATCGATACCTTGGCTTTGGACGATGTCAGCTGGATTGTCTACACCTCGGGGACTACTGGACGTCGCAAAGGGGTAATGCTGACCCAGCGCGGATGCTTGTGGGATGAAATAGCTAGTTGGGACTCGATTGCCCACCTCGGACCGGACGACATTGTACTGAGCCCACTGCCCCTGTTCCACTCTTACGCTCTCGTTCTTTCCGTTTTAGGCATTCTCGTCGCTGGTGCCACGGAGAAAATCGTGCGGTTTTCTCCGGAGCAGATCATTGAAACTCTGAGGACTCAGCCGATCACATTCTTTCCGGGAGTACCAACGATGTTTCAATACCTACTGAATACGCTCGGGGGCAAGAGCCTTGACGCTAAAGCCCTGCGACTGTGTGTTTCCGCCGGAGCTATCATGCCCGGCGCCCTTAATGAGTCCTTTGAAAAGGCCTCTGGAGTCCTGCTTCTCGATGGATACGGCATCACCGAGACCTCAACTATGGTGATCATGAATTGGCCCGATGGACCAAGAACGCCGGGATCGTGTGGATATCCACTGCTTGGGTCGAGTGTTCGACTGGTTGATCCCGTTTCCCTTAGGGACGTCGCGGTAGGAGAGGTCGGCGAAGTCTGGGTGAGCGGTCCCCACGTCATGGTTGGCTATTACAACAAGCCCGAAGCTACCCAAGCCGTCCTCACTGACGGGTGGTATCACACCGGAGACCTCGCAACCCGAGATCAAAACGGCATGGTGACTATATGCGGGAGGACCAAGGAGTTGATCATTCGGGGTGGAGAAAACATCTACCCGGCCGAGGTCGAAGCGGTATTGCTTATTGCACCTGGGGTAAAGGACGCTGCGGTCATAGGAGCACCCCACCCAAGTCTGGGGGAGGAACCCGTAGCATTCGTCGTCCCCGACGATGATGACTTTGACACCGAAGAGCTGATGAGGATCTGTCGTGTGAATCTCTCGGCGACCAAAGTCCCCGTTGCGATTTACTTCATATCGGAGATCCCACGCACCGGGTCAGGAAAGGCCATGCGCTACCTCCTAAGGGAACAACTAGAAAATATGGCTAACAAGGCCAACAATTGAATATGGAGTTTTAGGTAATGGATGATCTAATACGCGAAGCCTCGCTTTTCATTGGGGGCGAATGGGTTTCGGCTCACGGCCCAGAACTTGAAGTCGAGGATCCAGCCGAACAGAGAGTTGTCGGAGTCGTCACCCAGGCGTCTGCTTCCGATGTTAATGAGGCTATCTTTGCAGCTAAGCGGGCTTTTAGAACCTGGTCCGCTACTTCGGTTGTCGAACGAGTAGCATTTCTTCGGAGATTGCAACTACTGCTTGAACAGCGGGCGGGACTATTAGCGGAAATTGTCAATAAAGAGCAGGGGTCCCCACCGGCGCTGGCCCGCAAACTCCATGTAGATGTACCTCTGGCCGTTCTTGCTGGGACGATCGAAGCACTATCTTCGTACGAGTTTGAGTCTCAAATAGCTAATTCGAAAATCTTTCGGGAGCCGGTAGGGGTCATAGCTGCTATCACGCCATGGAATCTTCCGCTACACCAGATCATCACCAAGGTGATTCCTGCATTAGCAGCGGGTGCGACGGTGGTACTCAAGCCAGCGAGCCTGACGCCGCTGGTCGCCTTCGAGCTCGCAAGGGCGATCGATGAAGCCGGATTAGTGCCCGGAGCTTTCAATCTGGTGCCAGGTAGCGGGGGAATCGTTGGCGAAATTATGACCCACAGTCCCGACGTCGATTTGGTCTCGTTCACCGGCTCCACCGCTGTTGGTCGGCAAATTGCGGTGGCTGCGGCGACGACAATAAAAAAGGTGACCTTGGAGCTCGGTGGCAAGTCGGCGAGCGTCGTGCTAGATGATGTGAGCGATGAACTCTTGGAGAAAGCCGTAAAAGTAACCATTGCCAACTGTTACCTAAATGCCGGGCAGACCTGCACTGCCTTGTCTAGGCTCATTGTGCCCTCCTCCAAGGTTGACCAAGTCGAAGAGATCGCCGCAGCTGCGGTAGCGAAATATCTACCCGGTGACAGGTTGGGTCCGCTGATCTCCGCCGAACAGCGCAAGGAGGTCTTAAGCTTTCTTGAACCAGATTCAACCGGTGGGGCCAAAGCGTTGCACTATGAGCAAAGGACACTGCCCGAGCGAGGTTACTACGTAAATCCAGCCGTCTTCAGCCGGGTTCCTGTGGACTCGAGAATTGCAAAGGAAGAGATCTTCGGTCCCGTTTTGTCGATCTTCGCCGTCGATGGAGAATCCCAGGCTATCGAGCTGGCTAATGACACGATCTATGGACTTAGTGGAGCGATATGGAGTGACTGGCAGGAACGTGCCCTTAGTGTGGCGAGCCAAATTCGAACCGGGCAGATCGACATCAATGGCGCCTCATTCAATCCCAAAGCACCCTTTGGAGGGTATAAGCAGTCAGGAATTGGCCGGGAGATCGGGAGATATGGAATCGAAGATGCCTTAGAGCTCAAGGCTGTACAGCTATGAGGCCGCAGGGTTACGACATCGAGGTAAAGGCTGCGCTATTGCGTTACCAGGATAAGCCGATGTCCGTCGAATCTATTTGGCTCAGAAATGTAGGTCTAGATGACGTAAGGGTCAGAATAGATGTCACGGGTGTCTGTCATTCTGATCTGTCGCTCGCTAGGGGCGTTATCGCCCAGGAGCTACCGGCGGTGCTAGGTCATGAAGCGTGCGGGACGGTTGTGGAGGTCGGATCGGGCGTAAAGGACCTCGCCGTCGGCCAGAGAGTTGTACTGCTCTGGCTCCCGACCTGCGGGGAATGTTTTTACTGCGAGAGGGGGGATGGGCACCTCTGCGTACAGGGGTCGCGACGGGCAAAAGATCCCTATGCGGTTGACTCTGAAGGTAACTATATCTACCCAGGGCTGAGTGTTGGGTCCTTTGCCGAGCAAACTGTCGTCCCGCGTAAAGCGGTACTGGCAGTTCCTGATGACATCGAATCAGCAGATGCCGCCTTACTTGGTTGTGCGGTAACGACGGGTGTTGGTGCGGTTATCAAGACCGCTGAAGTTGAACCCAATAGTTCGGTCATTGTCATTGGTCTTGGCGGCGTGGGAATGTCGGCCATACAGGGGGCGAGGCTTGCTGGTGCGTCGCTGATCATCGCAGTTGACAGAAATCCAGCCAAGGCCGACCAGGCAAAGAAGGCCGGTGCTCACTATTTTCTAGCCGCTGACGAAGATGTCAAATCCGAAGTGCGCTCCCTAACGGAAAAACGTGGCGTTGACTATGCCTTTGACTGTGTGGGATCCGCATCGACGATCCGTGAGGCTTGGTCACTGACGCGCAGAGGTGGTTCGAGTTATGTCGTCGGAGTCGGCAAGAAAGACGACATGGTCACCTTCAGTGCCCTTGAGCTCTTTCATTTCGCTCGTTCGCTGACCGGTTGCGTCGCCGGATCAATCGACGCAAAGCGGGACCTCCCCGAGTTTTATGACTGGCTGCGCACCGGGGAGCTTGACCTCAAACAGCTCGTTACCGGGCATGGACAACTCGGCGACATCGAAGCTGCCTTTGATCGAATGTCGGCGGGCGAGGGACTTAGGACGCTTATTAGTCCGAACAGCGGCAGTTGAAGATGACCACGATAGGCAAGATCAATGTTCGGGGAATTTTTGATGGCACCGGCAAGGAGCCGGCTCGCGAGGTTTTGACTAAACCAGGACAAATAGACGCTTGGGAGTGTCATTCTGACCTGCTCGATCCAGAAGGAAATCTTGAATTTGCTCTAGGTGGGTTTCTCTTGATAGTGGGTGACCGCAAGATCCTCATTGATACGGGAGTAGGGACTATAAGTAACGACAAGTACGTCGGTGGACGTTTTTTACAAAGCCTCCGAGATCAAGGGGTTGAACCGGCGGAGATTACCGATGTGCTCTTCACTCATCTTCACTTTGACCACGTCGGGTGGGCGACCCAAAAGGGGAACGTTGTATTTGACAACGCTACTTATCGAGTGCACCGGGCTGATTGGAACTATTTTGTCGAATCCCCAGAAGCGAGCCCTGGAGCAATCAGAAAACTCCAGCCCCTGACGCAGCACCTCGAAATATTCGACGAAGATCGGGAGTTAGTGCCTGGCCTCTCGAGTAGGCACGTCCCCGGCCATACCCCCGGCTCGACCATCTTCACGATATCTTCGGGTTCTGATAGAGCTCTTTTTCTCGGCGATGTCGTCCACAGTGTCGTCGAGCTGACTGAAGAGGGTTGGGAAGCGGTATTCGACCTAGATCCAGTGGGAGCTAAAGCCGTTAGGTCGATGATATCAGACGAGCTTGTGACTTCTGGCGACCTGGCTGCAGCGGCACATTTCCCGCAATTTCAATTCGGCAGGATAGTCACGTCCGAAGGGCTCCGTAATTGGAAGTTCGACTAGAACCTAAAAAGGATGTGGTATGGACCTAAAACTTGCCGGTAAAAACGTACTAGTAACTGGAGCGGGTCAAGGCCAGAT
>JAKAPB010000125.1 GCA_021823045.1 Actinomycetes bacterium
CGAATGGAGCTGTTTTTGACTTCCGCGAGGCTCTGAAACCTCAATTGCCGTCGCCGGTAGGTCAAGGGATGCAACTTCATCGAGGCCAGCTAGTTCACCCATGCCGATCAGTCCTAGCAGTCCTGCTCCGAGCGTTGTAGCCTCTACGGACTTTGACAGAAGTATTGGAAGTCCCGTTGCGGCCGCTAAATGTTTAACCATTTCAGAATTGGTGGTCATTTTCCCGTCGACCATCAGTCGTTGAATCTCTAGGTTTCCATCGGCTTCTGCGGATTCCAACAGATCCATGGACATATGAGCAATGCCTCGAAATGCCGCCTGGAATAGTTCGTTGGCTCCGGTTCCACGACCCATGCCAAAGAAGGCCCCCCTGGCACCAAAGTCCCATTTTGGAGGGCCTTGACCCGCTAATGAAGGTACGAAGAGACTCTGATCATTTGGGTTAGCCCTCAGCGACATAGCTTCGGAGGCTTCTACGCTGTTGGCTAGGCCAAAGGAACTCGCCATCCATTCGATACAGGAACCGGCGGACAGGCCGATTGCCTCGATGCCCCAGGTGAGTACGGAATCATTACGGTCTATCGCAATTGGAAAGCACCCGAATTCTCCCTTGCGTTCGAAGCCTGGCCGCTTTTCTCCGACGTATAGATCAAGCATCGCACCGGTCCCGAGGGTCAATTTCGCAGATCCCGGTGTCACGCAACCCTGACCGATCATCGATGCCTGCTGATCTCCGATTAAAGCGGTGATCGGCAGGGGTCTCGAAAGCGCAGTCGCGACACCCATAGTACCTTTTGGTTCCACGAGTTTGGGAAGGAAAGAGTGGTCAATTCCGAGCTTGTCGATGCGCTGTAAGTCGTAGCCGCCGCCATCGTATGAGATCAGACCGGTGGTCGCGGCATTAGTAATGTCCGATATGTGAAGTTCGCCTTTAGTTAGTACACTAACCGCAAAGCTATCAATTGTCCCTAGGGCCGGCTGGGCGATTTGCCCCTCGGTTGTCCTCAGTAATTCCACGTACTTGGTGGCGGTCTCATTAGGTGCAAGCTCCAACCCCTGGGAGCGCCACATAAGACAGGTGGAAGCGGTGCGGAGGTCCTGCCATGAGATTCCGGTCGGCCAACACTTATTCGAAGCCTTGTCCCAAAGTATCGCGCTCGCTCGTTGCGACGCAATTGCAATGGATTCGAGACGACTTCCGGCGTCGGCTATTGCGGCTTCGGCGACCTCTAAAATTGCCCTCTTCAGTCCAACGGTATCGATTTCCACTATTCCCGGAGCGGGACTCAATTGCTTAGTGGGGACCTGGGCGATAAATCTGGGCATCAAGTCGACGAGCGAGACTTCGGAGGCCCTAATGGAAGAGGATCCGATGTCGATTACCAGCACTGTCATCGGAGGTTACCTTTCTGAAGTTTGACTTGGATCTTTTTAGGTCGTGCTAGCGGCGTCGGCTCTGTTAGCCGTTTCCAACTCTAAGCCGGGCAATGGAAGACAAGAACTGCGTCTTTTGTGCCTCGATTTGAGAGGTATTAAGTTCCTTATATCTAGCAATTGCGTCGGAGGCTGCCTCGAGTTCTAACTCTGCTTTGGAATGGTCGAGTATCGCGATCCGTGACCTTCTCATTAGTAGATCGCTGACCGAAGAGGCCAGTTCGTGTTTTATCTGGTATTCGAACTCTCCGACTAGATCTCCGCCTGCTAGGGCCTGATAAGACGAGGGGTCTTGCCCCATCGTCTTGATTACCGATACTGCCTGAGCTCCATAACGCTCTATGAGGTGAGTGGTGACTGAATTTAGCGTTTCGGAACCGAGTTGGCTGGGGAGGTGTGATCTGACCCTAGCCGTCAGTTGGGCACGGTCTGATACCGGATAGGAGCCGACCAAGTTGATCCTTGATGTCATTGAATTTCGCTGGTGGTCCAGCTTTTCACACACAAGATCAACCGCCGATTGAGCCATCGCTCGATAGGTGGTTAGCTTGCCACCAGCGACAACTATCGCCCAAGGGGTCGGAGTGAGGATCTCATACTTTCTCGAAAGCTCCGTGGTGTCAGAAGCATCGATATCCGGCTTCAATAGTGGCCTTAAACCAGACCAACCCCCGGTAATGTCGGCTTTTGAGACCTTGGTCGAGAAGCGAGCATTTATCGCTGACAGGAGGTATTCGACGTCGGAATTGTCGATATCGGGTGCAGAAACTGGGCCATTAAATGGGGTGTCGGTTGTGCCGAAGTATGAGTACTCGCCCCATGGAACGACGAATATTCGCCGTCCGTCTCCAACTTCTATCGCACCGGCCGAGTTGAGTGGAAGTTTTGATCCGTGTACCGCGAGGTGAACCCCTTTCGCCGGTACTATACCTACTCCGGAGTTGGATCTCGCCAATTCGGATAAAGCCCCGTTAGCCAGTCCGCCGGCAAGAACGACCACCCTCGAACGCAACGTGAAGGGTTGTCCATCTCCGACGGACGTATCGGGTAGGCAGTTTACTTCCGCATACCCTGAAGCTCCGGGGCTGGTAAAACCTTCAACTCTAGTATGAGTGAAGATATCCGCACCAAAATGTTTCTGGGCGGTAATGCAGACATTGAGGCAAAGGCGTGAGTCGTCAGCAAAAGCGTCATGATATAGAAGGGAACCGACTAAGTCCTCTCTTTGGAGGGTCGGAAGGAGTTTGAGGGTTTCATCGACGCCGAGTCTCCTATGCGCCTTAGAGGACCTTATGGATCCGGCGAGGTCGTAACCCCAGAGTGTTGCGGAGAGGCCGAATAGTTTTGAAACCCCCTTCAACCTGCTTCGGGAGTGTACAGGTATCACAAATCCCAAGGGTTTCACCAAGTGGGACGCCGTCTTTTGCAGGATTGCTCTCTCTCGTAGGCTCTCGGCGACGAGTCGAACCTCGCCGCGTTCGAGATAGCGAAGGCCACCATGGATTAATTTAGAAGACGCGGATGACGTCTTGGAACCTATATCGTCAGACTCCACCAACGCCACTTTGAGGCCACGCGATGCCGCATCCAAAAGAACGCCTGATCCCGTAGCACCTCCTCCTACGACTAGTACGTCGTAATCTTTGAGCGAACTATTCATGAAACCTCTTGTTATTCCTGGACGATGGTGGATGCCCTTTATATGTCCAAACTGTTGTGATACCACACTAGGGCATAGTTGGACAATAGGGCTATTTCGCAGGGATCTAAGGCTATTTTTTGCGGACGAGTTTGTGATGGTCGAGCTAGTTGTTCGATATTGCGGATTGTAGACGAATGATTCCAGGTTCGGAATATTCGTAAATGATTGTTAGTTGCTAACTAGTGTGAATAAAGGGAATTCTTCGTGAAACAGGATCGGAAAGTTGCCGCTCTGGAGATGGAGACTCGTTTTAGGGCCGAGGGTAAAAAAGTTACCCCGCAGCGACAGAGGATATTCGATCTCCTCGCCGAAAATACGGAGCACCCTACAGCCGAGAACATCTTTCGGATGGTTCAGCAAGATATGCCTACGGTATCACTTAAGACCGTATATCAGACCTTAAACGAGCTTGGACAATTGGGCATGGTCACGCTTTTAGAACTTGGTGGCGGTTCGATGCGATTTGATCCAAATGTTAATCACGACCACCAGCACCTAGTTTGTGAGGTGTGTGGGTCGGTTGCCGACATTGACTTAGGACCGTTAGAACGAGTTTTTAACGGGCGTAGCGACGTAGTATTTCTTGTCACCCGGGCCGAGGTAATTCTAAGGGGTGTATGCGAGGTATGCCAGAAGATCGACCTTGATAGCGCAAACCAACAGGAGGTCGGTTCAAGGCAAAAAGTGCCGTCAGACTGAGCGGAATCCATAGAGACTCGCCAGACACAGTCGTATCGGCGCGCTCTGGTGGCCTAGGTGGTCCACCAGAATGTAAATCAAACTGTCCACCTGCAGAAAATAGATCAGAACAGATAGATCAAAATAAATAGATCAGAACAAACAACAAGGAGAAACAGACATGGCGGAACTTAAGGGTTCTAAGACCCAGGAAAACCTAAAGGAGGCCTTCGCCGGCGAGTCACAGGCCAACAGGCGTTATCTTTACTTTGCCCAGAAGGCCGATATCGAAGGCTATCCAGATACAGCGGCGCTTTTTCGCTCGGTAGCAGAGGGTGAGACTGGCCATGCCTTTGGGCACTTTGACTTTTTGGCCGAAGTAGGTGATCCCGTCACCGGCGAGCCCGTTGGACCGACGGAGGAGAACCTCAAGTCTGCGATTGCCGGCGAAACATACGAATATACCGAGATGTATCCGGGTTTTGCAAAGACTGCGAGGGAGGAAGGATTTGAAGAGGTTTCCGAGTGGTTTGAGACCTTGGCCCGTGCAGAGAAGAGCCACGCTGGGCGTTTTGCACAAGGGCTAGAGGCATTATAAGTTTTTATTCTTGCGGGGGTTGGTGACTCATTGCGCCGACCCCCAAATTTTGTGCTAAGCCAGAGCATGAGCCACTTTTTTGTTAAAGAGCTTGCAATTAGTCGATCCGCATTGGTCGGCGCGGAGGTGGCTGAAGAGTGTTGCCCCGAGGGATATGACCATCGAATGGAGAATGATGACTACCACCTACGACCCCTCCCACCCAAGCTACTTCGACGAAGCCGATTTTCGTCAGGAGCTGACCAGGGTCTATGACATTTGTCACGGATGTCGGGTCTGTGTTGGCTTATGTCCCTCCTTCCCGAGCCTGTTTGATGCAATTGACGCTAAAGACGGCGACGTTGCAGGTCTTTCGAAACAAGAGCAAGACAAGGTGGTGGATGAGTGCTTCGGATGCAAAATGTGCTATGTGAAGTGCCCCTACGTACCACCGCACGAGTGGGAGTTGGACTTTCCTCGATTGATGTTGAGGGCAAAGGCGATCAAAGTTCACCAGGGAGAACTATCAGTCAAGCAGAAGCTTACCGACCAAGCTTTAGCTAGGACCGACTTGGTGGGTGGCCTCTCCGTGACGTTTTCCAATTTAGCAAATAAGGCCATTGGCAACAGAGAATCTGCGGCCCGTAAGGCAATGGAAAAGACCGTGGGGATTTCACAGCATCGGCTCTTGCCGCCCTACGCCAAAGTCAGGTTTACCACGTGGTTCAAGAATCGACTCAGGCCCTTTATCAAGGAGCGTAAGGCAAAAGTGTCGGTTTTTCCTACCTGTTTCATCGAATATATGGACCCTGGGGTTGGGAAGGACCTGGTCGGGGTGTACGAACATAACCACGTCGAATGTTCCTTGCCAGAGGGAGTAAAGTGCTGTGGAGCGCCTTGGCTTCATCAAGGCAACGTAGAGCAATTTAAGGCTCAGGCACGAAAGAACGTCGACGCCCTTATCAAAGAGGTCAAGATGGGGAAGGACATAGTCGTTTCGCAACCAACCTGCGCCTACGTGATCAAAAAGGACTACCCACAGTACCTGGCAACTCAGAACTCGAAAGAGGTTTCAGCACATACTTACGACGCGTCAGAGTTTCTCATCAAGATGCATAAGGGTGGGGGAGGGATCGAGCTGGATTTCGAAGGAGACCTCGTCGGTGAAGTTACCTACCATGCTGCGTGTCACCTACAGGCGCAGAATGTCGGCTTGAAGGGTCGAGATTTGATTAAGTTGACTGGAGCCAAGGTGAACGTGGTGTCTAAGTGTTCGGGCATCGATGGGACCTGGGGTTATCGGTCCGAGAACTATGAGGCTTCTAAGAAGCTAGCGGGGCAGCTGGCTTCACGAATTCAAAAGACCAAGTACGAAATGCTGGCGGGAGAGTGCCTCTTGGCGAACACCGCCATTACGGAGGAGACTGACGAAAAGGTCTTTCATCCGATTGAGATTCTTGCACGAGCCTATGGGCTCAAGAGGGAGTGATTTATATGGCGACGTTACACCTTGATGAGATTATGGATCTCAGGGAGTATGAGCGTATTCGCGAGCAGTTTCGGCGTGAGATTATCGACCATAAAAAGACCCGACGCGTGAGCTTAGGTCCGATAATGACGGCCCTTTTCGAATCGAAGGATACCATCAGGTTTCAAATCCAAGAGATGGCCCGAGCCGAGAAGATGATCTCAGATGAAGCGATATCTCAAGAACTAAGTACCTACGAGCCACTTGTGCCAAAGAAGAATCAGATGGTGGCAACCGTGTTCATTGAACTCGTCACAAAAGAGGAGTTGATGCACTGGCTTCCCCTGCTCGTTGGGATCGAGAAGAGCATTGCCCTTGTCCTCAGCGATGGCGAGGCTCTATTCG
>JAKAPB010000126.1 GCA_021823045.1 Actinomycetes bacterium
ATTTCTACCAACTAGATGTTATTAAATACCTTTGCCAGCGACGAAATAATTTACGGGTGAAAAAATAGATGAAATCCAGAGCTATTACGCGCTATAGTCAAACTGTGGAATCCAGCTCAGTTCACGTCTTTAAAACAGAAGTGAAGGACCAGGTGGGATATCTCTTTCTGGACCGCCCGGAAAAATCAAATGCGATGGGTTCAGTATTCTTCGGAAACCTTCCACTGAGGATAGCGGAATTAGACGGAAACCCCCATGTCAGGGTGATTGTGATCGCATCCACCTCCAAGCACTTCTCCACGGGCCTTGATCTCATGGAGCTGGAGGATATTCTTTCCGGAGGCGACACAGGCGACTCGGGAAAGACCCTCAATACCATTGAAGAGCTTCAGCGGTCAGTCAGCTCGCTTGCAAACTGCAAGAAACCTGTCATAGCTGCAGTAAATGGCCACTGCATCGGGGCCGCCCTTGACCTGATCTCTTATGCGGATATCCGCATTTGCTCTGCAGATGCGATCTTCTCAATACGTGAAACAAAGCTTGCAATGATCCCAGACTTGGGGTCGCTCCAGCGCCTTCCTTCGATTATTAGCCGCGGCCACCTAGCCGAGCTCGCTCTAACCGGTCGTGACATCTCAGCCATCGCGGCACTGGAACTCGGCCTGGTAAATTATGTCTGCCGAGACAAGGTCGAACTGATGAGCAAAGCTTTCGCCCTCGCCACCGAAATCGCGGAGAATTCCCCGACCGCGACGCAAGGAGTCAAAGAAGTGCTCAGGGTCGTCTATGACGAGCAAATTGAACGACAGCTCGAACTCGTGGCGCAACTCAGCCTTCCGCAACTCGGCTCACACGACCTAAGGGAAGCGGTAACTGCGTTCGTCGAAAAACGTCCGCCGAGGTTCACTGGAAACTAGGCGGTCATCCCCGCCTTTTCCACAAGAACGAACTACGTTTCGATTTTTTCTCCTCTGCGTTGACGTCATCGAGAACGGTAGGGAGCACTGAATCGACGACCGATTCCGCATCACGCAAAAGAGCAGAAATCTCCTCAGAGTCACCGTCCGGCTCATCTTCAATTGCCGGAGGAACGAGTGAGCCGTGCACCCAGGCCACATCGGCCAACCTTCGCTCGTAACGGGGACAATCGGCCGGGCATCGCCAGGGAGCTTCGGGGGCAAGATCGAGTTCGCAAAAACGGGCGACCTCTCCCGAAGGATATGTTCTGCTCTGAAAATGCTTGCATTCTTCGCGCATCGCCATTCAATCCAAACTATTCGATATGAGAGTACTAATTCTTACATACTGCCATGACGCGTCAAGATTTAGGGATTCAGGCCCCTCATAGACCTAAGGTTTTAAACGATACTCAGAGCTTCCCCAGAATTCTCAAAGCTTTGCCGTGCAGAATGTAACCAAGCAATCACTACATCGCATCGACAACAGGTGATAATTGTGGAAATCAATGAAAACGAGCCAAACCAAGTCCCCGAAACACCGGCAACGACAGAGTCCGCCGGCACCGACGCAAACGAGGAAATTATTGCAACTGCTGAAGGACACGAGCACACTGGACCAAACGAGATCCCAGAGGCTGCTGCCCCACTAGTCGAGGAGAGCCAGACTCACATTTTCGACGAAGAGGGCACGCTAGATCAAACGCAAGAAATTGGGCAAGCCAGCGGACTCGGCACGGAATCTGAACAATCTATCCCCAAGCCATTCCCGGAACCTGATTACCCCCTCTCAGGTCCCGGGAATGGTGCCCCCACTTCGGGAAAGAGAGCCAAAAGAGAGCGCAAACCGCTATCGCCTATAACGAAGGCTGTCACGGCAGCAGCAGTTGTTTCGCTGGTTCTCGGAGGTGTTGCTGGAGGAGTCGTATCGAAGCTTACGTCTTCGTCCAGCACCCAACAGCAGACCGCCACGACCGCACCTAGCACTAACAGCTCAGCAGCAGCAACGCCAACCGATATCCAAGGAATTCTTTCGAAGGTTGAACCTGCGGTTGTCGATATCCAGACCACAGGAACGATCACCCAGGGTGGGTTTTTTGGAGGCACTCAGCAGTTCCAGGGCGCCGGTACTGGAATGATAATAACTTCAAACGGCGAAGTACTAACCAACAACCACGTAATAGCCAACGCGTCGACGATAAAAGTTCAGCTCTTCAACCAGACAAAACTTTACAACGCCACCGTAGTTGGTGCCGATCCGTCACACGATGTAGCTGTTATAAAAATCGAAGGGGTCTCCAATCTACCCACTGTAACCTTTGGAAAATCCTCGAGCCTACAGGTAGGTGACCCGGTTGTTGCAGTAGGAAACGCTCTGGCACTGCAAGGGCTCCCCACCGTCACTCAGGGCATCGTGTCCGGATTGCATAGGTCCATAACGACCAGTTCGAACGGCATCACCGGAGGATCGACAACCCTTACTGACATGATCCAGACGGACGCGCCGATCAATCCAGGAAACTCGGGTGGACCCTTGGTTAACTCGAGTGGTCAAGTTGTCGGTATGAATACCGCCATCATCACGGGAACCGGAACCGAACCCGCGCAAAATATAGGCTTCTCCGAGGCAATCGATTCGATACTGCCAATCGTCAAGCAAATAGAGACCCATCCCAACTCCTCCACGAAGACAATCACTTCCGGAAAAGCATTCCTTGGAGTTGATATCGAAACAATGACAGCCCAGATCGCAGCGCAGCTCGGCTTACCGCAGAATCTTCAGGGTGCCATCGTGGTGCAAGTTCTGCCTGGCTCGCCAGCCAGCACGGCGGGCTTGACTGCGGGATCAGTAATAACCAAGGTTGACAACACCACGGTAACCTCCGCGTCAAGCCTGGTTACCGCCATCCAAAAAAAGGCGCCAGGAGACAAAGTCACAATCTATTGGACAAACTCCAACGGAACCGGGTCCGCTGTCGTAACATTGGGTAGTACACCAACCGCTTGATAGCCCCATCGGGCTCCGAACCTTAGCATGGGAGAACTCGTTAGATGCACCCGTTGCAGTCCAAGGCGATCATCGGAAGGCTCTTGGTCGTGGACGACGAAATGCCTATAACCGAGCTCGTAACGATGGCTTTGAGGTACGAAGGATACCAGATGGAACAGGCTCACTCTGGAAGAGAGGCGATAGAAAAGGTTAGCCAGTTCCACCCGGACCTGCTCATTCTCGACATAATGATGCCCGACCTAGACGGCTACGAAGTCGCGCGCAGACTAAGGCAGGAAAATCAACAGGTCCCCATCATCTTTCTAACTGCCAAGGACTCCACCGAGGACAAAGTCAGGGGCTTGGGTTTAGGCGGTGACGATTACGTGACAAAACCTTTCAGCCTCGAGGAGCTATCGGCTCGCGTGGCCGCAGTGCTGCGGCGAACCCGCAACGATAGGACTGCCTCCTCGAGGCTGGTTTTTGAGGACCTCGAACTGGACGAGGAGACGCGAGAAGTTTATAGAGACGGAAACGTCATCGAACTCACCGCCACCGAGTTCCGGCTGCTGCGATTCCTCATGCTTAATGCAAGAAGGGTAGTTTCAAAGTCTCAGATTCTTGATCACGTATGGGAGTATGATTTCGGCGGCGATGCCAATATTGTCGAGACCTATATTTCTTATCTCAGAAAGAAGATTGGCACCTCTGGCAATGCCCCACTGATAAAGACTATTAGGGGGGTCGGCTACTCTCTGAGAAGCCAAACGAGTCCGAAGTAGGATAATGCTGTGCACTGGAGGAAGCTGTCACTTAAGGCGAGACTCGTCATAGCGGTAACGTCATTGCTGTTCATAGGGATGGTTACAGCGGACGTAGCTACGTACTCGGCACTCAAGTCGTTCCTAATAACAAAATTGGATCAGCAGCTTAACGCCTCGGTAGTACCTGCATCAAGATCCCTTGCAAGGGCAATGCTAGGAGAGTCCGTGAGCCAAGCAGAATTCGCTTTCGTACCGTTCGGCAGCTATGGCGAGCTTATAACCAGCAACGGCTCCTCCTTCGTGGCGGCGTTCGTGCAAGATCCGTCTCAAGCCGGCTCGCCCCCGGCACTGCCCGCGATAAATTCAAAAGGCACGAATGTAGCGCTAAATAGGCCGTTTAACGTGGGCAGCACCAACAACCCCAGCCTGAGATACCGGGTAATGGTGGTCAAGAATGCGACCACCGGCGCAATAACAATACTTTCGATCCCGCTGACAAGCGTCGCCGCAACCCTCGGACGACTGGTCCTGATCGAAATTCTCGTTTCTCTCTTTGTTATGATTGCTCTAGCGGCACTAGGCACATACCTCGTCAGCTTGGGCCTGAGGCCATTGGACAAAATGGCGGAAACAGCCAACGAAATCTCGGAAGGGAATCTTTCCGCGAGAGTTGACACGAGCGGTAACCAAGCAACTGAGGTATCCAGACTAGCAAGATCGCTGAATTCCATGCTGAGTCAGCTCATCACGGCCCTGGAGCGAAGAGGCCAGTCTGAAGCGAAGTTGCGCCGCTTCGTCGCAGACGCCTCACACGAGCTCAGAACACCACTGACGTCGATCCGGGGATACGCCGAACTGGTTAGACAGCGCTCCGGAATGCTCGACGAATCCGAAACCAAAAGAGCCATGGAGCGCATCGAATCCGAATCGATTCGCATGGGCAGCCTCGTCGAGGACCTCCTTCTGTTGGCAAGGCTTGATCAAAATAGGCCTGTCGACAAAGTGCCAGTCGATATTACCGAGATAACCAACGACTTGATCGAAGACTTGCGGACCATCGAACCCTGCAGGGAGATCGAGGCTCAGATCGAGGACGATCTCTGGATTATGGGCGACAAGAACCGGATTATCCAAGTGATATCGAACCTGTTCTCAAATCTCCGATTCCACACCCCCGAATGCAGCCCCGCGAAAGTGACGCTCGGACGCATCAGCCTCAACCAGCTTGATAATTTCGACAACCTTGGACTAGTCCGATCCGACGAAGAGGAGTTCACGGTCCCAGGGGATGGTCGGTACGAGGCAATTCGATTCTCAGTAACCGACTCAGGTCCTGGAATTGAAAGGAGCGCTCTGAAAAACGTGTTTGAAAGATTTTACAGAACGGAATCTTCGAGGTCGCGTGACTCGGGTGGCACCGGTCTCGGCCTTTCACTGGTTGCATCCATTATCCGAGCCCATGGTGGTAGCGCGTGGGTCGCAAGCGAAGGTACCTCGAAAGGCACAACGTTCGGTTTCGATCTCTTGATTGACACGTCCGAGACAGATGAACTGGCGGAAACATGAACGACAGACGCTGATAGACATTCCAACATGTTGATGGCTCCGAAATAGGTAATAAATTCAATTTTTTGCTCGAACCGGTAGCTAGCGCACAAAATCTTTGCAAGACTCGGTGCAATGAAGCGAATTGAGTATCTAAGCCACTTCAAGCAGGAATGCGAGAAGTTCGCCACACTATGTGACGCAGTCCTCGACCACGCGGTGCCAAGCTGTCCCGGTTGGACAGTGCAAGACCTTATAGAGCACTTGGGAACCGTTCATAGGCGAGCCGTGCATCGCATCGGCTCTGATGTAGACCCGACTGGCTTTGAGATAAGCCTCCCCACCGAACCCGTTGAAATCCTCGAGTGGTTCAACGAGGGATGGCAGAACCTTTATCAGAGCCTAAATGAACATCCTGACGACTTTCCGGCCTGGAACTGGAGTGGCAAAGATCAGACAGTCCGGTGGATGATTAGACGCCAGGCGCACGAAACCGCAATTCACCGATTTGACGCAGAGATTGCCCACATGGGAATACCCAGCGTTGCTGCCATAAAATCGCTGCCGGCCGAATCTGTGCCTTTCGGTTACACTCCCGAATTTGCCAAAGACGGGATCGACGAGAGACTCGAGATCACGATTGCAGGCCGGAGAAACTTGACTGGATCGCTACCCGGTTCACTTCACCTTCATGCAACCGATATCGACGCCGAGTGGACTGTGACTCTCAAAGATGGGATCATGACGATAGACCGGGGCCACCAAAAGTCTGACGCCGCAATTAAGGCCACCGCGTCAGAGATCTACCTATGGACCTGGGGGCGCCTCCCATCAGAAATACTTCAATCCTTCGGAGATCAAGCCGTAATCGAAGCATGGAAAAAGCTCCCGGCCTAAATCGGGGAGCCTCTTCCATCTTCTAGGTGAACTACCTCCGCCTGAAGTCGGAGGCTTCTGTTGCCTCTGCCAACAAGCTCAGGTTTCCGGACCTCTGCCGAC
>JAKAPB010000127.1 GCA_021823045.1 Actinomycetes bacterium
TCACGGCATAGGCTCCACGCTTTAACGGGTATAGATCTCTGGATAAATCACGGCGAGACCGTCGGAGTGGTGGGCGAGTCTGGGTGCGGGAAGTCGACCCTAGCTCGGGTGCTCGTTGGATTGCAAGAGCCCACCTCGGGATTGGTCAGACTTAGAGGAGATGACCTATCGACTATGACCGCCAAGACACGGCGCCAAGCGATAGGTTCGACTGTGGGCATGATCTATCAAGACCCCTCGACGGCCCTGAATCCGCGCCTCAGCGTGAGTGCTATCCTTGGCGATCCATTGGAAGTGCATCACCGGGGGAGTCGAGCCCAGCGCAGCGCCAGAGTACGCGAACTCATGTCGCTAGTTGGATTGCCTAGTAGCTTGGCCGAAGTATTTCCCGGTCAACTTTCCGGTGGTCAGCGTCAACGTGTTGCCATCGGTCGCGCACTTGCCCTTGATCCCGAAATCGTCATCGCCGACGAACCAACTTCCGCTTTGGATGTATCTGTGCGGGCCCAGATCCTCTCTCTCTTGTTGGACCTAAAGGAACGACTCGGCCTGGCCATGGTATTTATCTCCCACGATATCCAGACCGTGCAGCGTGTCGCCGATAGGGTGGTGACTATGTACCTGGGGCGCATAGTGGAGGAGGCACCATGTACGGCAATTCCAGAGGGGATCCGACATCCCTATACCCAGGCACTTTTCTCCGCTACGCCAAGCATCCTTCATCCGGCGGACCCAATAGAGCTGGTCGGACCGATGCCTTCACCGGTGCATCCGCCAAGCGGCTGTCCTTTCCGAACTCGCTGCTGGCGTGCGACTGACCTCTGCGCCGAGAGCATTCCCGATGCAGTCGCCGATATCAATTCTCCCCAACATAACTATCGGTGCTACTATCCTGTGGAACCCCGAAGTTTGATGGGATGAACTTCAAGGTGTGATCGAGTTGTATTTCCAATTATGGCATACCTCCAGCCAATCAGGTTACGAGAGGGTGGACTGTCGGAACCTGAGCCAGGTGAATTTCTGGTCGGATATCGCCTTCTCCCAGATCGGCGTTACTGAGAGTGCTGCGCAGGACTCGATATAGCGGATAGAGGCGTCCACAGCTTCGAAGGCTGCCTGGTAGACCAGATGCATATGCACGCCTTCTCGGTAGAGACCTTCGTCTCATTGCCCAGTTCCGGAAGCTCCAAGCGCTCAAGTTAGAGAGTGTTCGCTTCCCGGCGGCCTTGCGTTCCCAGCCCCTCAAAACCGTGGATGAACTACTGATTACTAGATATCGTATGTACTCCGGTCACGCGGATAGCGCCTTTAAATAACTTAAGGTCCGAGGTCGGAGGCATAGAAGCGCTAAAACGGGTGATCCAAGTCAAGATCACGCCTGAATGTGCCGATACGAGAATAGGCGCTCAATTGGACCGAACCGGGTTCGGTTTCATGGGGTGTAGCGTGGGTGCCGTACCCAAACCTTTGGAGATCAGTGATTATGGGTCAAGATCACTTGGAACTACGAGGTCTAGCTATCCAAATGGTAGCAGAGGCTCGCGAGCACTATTCCTCGGATCTGGCTGCTACCCAGTCGGTAGCTGGGAAGCTCGGAATATCAATAGAAACTCTTCAGTATTGGATTCACGAAGTGGAGGTCGACCATGGGGCGATTCCGAGGACTACACTCGGTTTGGCCCACAGTTTCACTGATCACCCTGATTCCTGGCAGCACTTGTTGGAACTGCTGCCAGATGGGATCGCATTTATCGATGAGCTGGGCGTAATACGCTACCTGAATTCGCGGTTGGCTGCTCTCGCTGGCTACCCTGTGACCGATCTAGTAGGTGAGATTGTCGACAAACTGGTGCCGCATCAATATAGGGACGATCATTTCGGACATCGAGCGGCTTTTGCCCAGCATCCATCTTTGCGAGCAATGGGGAGCAGTCCCGATCTTACGCTCCTGCGTCGAGACGGTAGCGAACTGGCCGTCAACATCGCTCTAAACCCACTCGTAGTCGGCAACAAACCCTGGGTGGTTGCCGTGGTCCGCGACGATACAGCCCGCAGGTTGTCAGAGAAGGCTAGAATTGCCTCCAGAGAAAAAGCGGCGAAAATACTCGCTGAGAGCGAAGAGCGTTTCAGGCTAGCTTTCGAGAACAACGTGGCCGGTATGGTCATTACCGATATGGATGGCTGTTTTGTCGACGTAAATCGAACATTTTGCGATATGCTCGGCTACTCAAGTCAGGAAGTACTTGGACGAGCGTGGGAAATTTTCACTAACCCCGAAGATATTGACTTGACTAGGGAGATGAGGCGTCGTCTGCTCGCTGGCGAGGTAGGTTACGTGAGCTTCGTCAAGCGCTATCTCCATAAGGATGGACACATCGTCTTTGGAGATATTTCAATTGGTGCCATCAAGGGACATGGAAAAGTGCCAAAGTACCTCGTAGCATCCGTCAAGGATGTCACCGAAGAGCTGGCGCTGAGCGAACAGCTTTCCCACCAGGCCTTGCACGATCCGCTAACTGGCCTTGCTAATCGCGCGCTGTTCGAGGATCGCCTTTTGCAGGGACTCAGGAAGTCAAAGCGCCAGAATGGGTGGATAGGGGTGCTTTTGTTGGATCTCGATGATTTCAAAGGGGTAAACGACACCCTTGGTCACCAGGTTGGAGATCAACTACTTATTGCATTGGCTCGTCGACTTGAAAAGGTGATACGTAGCTCAGACACGTTGTGTCGTTTCGGTGGAGACGAGTTCCTTTACCTGGCAGAGGATCTCGCTTCGGCCGAGGAGGCTGAGGCTATCGCCAACAGATTACTTGACGTGCTTGTCGAGCCGTTTCGGATCGATGGTGTGTCGCTCGAGCAGCATCTGAGCATAGGCATAGTTACCTGCAGTGGGGGGGCCACTACTGACTGTTCTGGACTCATTCAAGACGCTGATACCGCTATGTACGAGGCTAAACGTCGAGGGAAGGGTCACTATGTAGTATTTCGACCTCCGATGCGCCAGCAATCCGTTAATCGTTTTGAACTTGCCCAAGAACTCAGGAAGGCGCTTTCTTCAGGCCAGCTTTCTATGTACTATCAACCAATCGTGAATCTGTCTTCGATGGAATTGGTCGGCTTCGAATCGCTTATGCGCTGGCAGCATGCGAAGCGGGGATGGGTTCCGCCGGACGTTTTCATAGCAGTCGCAGAGAGGAGCGATCTAATATTCGATCTAGGCAACTTTGCGCTTTGCCGGTCGACCGATGAGGCTAAATCCTGGTCGTCAAAGGGAATTCCGAATGGCCTGGTCTATGTGGCCGTGAACCTCTCTACTCGCCAGTTCTATGACCCGAATCTACTCAAGACAGTCAAGAGTGTACTAGCCGACACGACTTTAGCGCCAGAACGCCTAGTGGTCGAGATAACCGAGAGTATTGCTCTGGCGGATATCGACTTGTGCACGAAGATAGTTGGCCAATTTAGGGAATTGGGAATATCCATTGCACTAGATGACTTCGGTACCGGGTATTCGTCGCTCGCGTACTTGGCGATGCTTCATCCCGATATCATCAAAATCGACCGATCCTTCGTGAATCCATCAAAAAAGAGTAGGTACGCGAGAGACCTTCTTGAGGGGATCATCTCGCTTGGCCGCAAGCTTAAAATGACTGTACTTGCCGAGGGGATAGAGACACGAGAACAGCTAGAGTTGCTCCAAAATCTCGGTTGCGACCTTGGGCAGGGTTATCTGTTTTCACCCGCAGTCCCATCAAGCGAAGTGCTGGATATCGTGTCGGCTGAACGATATGGAGAAGGTTCGCTCAACTCCACTATTAACAACTAAAGGGCGTCCGGCCACTTTAAACCTAACTGCGCCAGAGTCGGGTTGTTGAGGACTAAGTTAGCGCTGCGAACTTTTTCAGCTTGGCGAAGAATTGAAGCAAGAGTAGCTATCTTTTTTCCTGCGTCAGCGTCGATTGGCAATGTGGGGCCGCTTAGTGGTGGCCAAATAGCGGGAGCAGAATATTTGTCGGTAGTGCTGCGCCTATTGGATAAACACAGTGTTCCCACGGTGAAATAATTCGGAAGAATAAGAATTTTCAGACTCATATGACCTCAACTTTCCTAACGGACCGACGGTGGATGGAATGCTGGGTCGTGTTGAGAGAGTGCAGCTGTTGGATTGCCGTATAACGGACATCTACCGCAGCAGTCCGTCAACTCGTTTTGGCAGCTTTACCATATCATCACGCAGCTCGGGTGGCAGTATCCATTCCGGAGCCGACTGGAATGCTATTGGACGTAAGAAGCGACGAATAGAGCTAGCCCCTACCGAAGTGTGTAACGAGCTAGTCGCTGGCCATGGCCCGCCGTGGTGTTGTGCCCAAGCTACGGAGACACCTGTTGGGTAACCGTTGAAAATGAAGCGTCCTGCTTTTTCCCGCAGGGCGTTCATAACATCAACAGCCAGTTCCTGATCGTCCTGCTCTACGTGCACCGTTGCAGTGAGGGATGCCGGGAGAGAATTTAGTGCTGCGAGCAATTCAGCTGTGCAGGAGTAGCGAGCTACGACCTGGACTGGGCCAAAGACTTCCTCCATGAGAGTTTTTGATAGTTCAGTGCATGGCAGCGTCACTAGGCTCGGGCGATACCAGTCTTGTTCACGCGTTGGATAAGGGGTGATCGCTGAGACTTTTTCCTGTGACTGAATTTGTTTTATTCCGGCAGCGAATGACGCGGCAATTGACTCGTTTAGAAACTTCTGAGGACCCGAAGCGTTGAATTCCTCTCGTATGGTTTCGACGATAAGGTCACCCCCAGTGTCGCTTGGGAGAAAGAGAAGTTGGGGCTTCGTGCAGAATTGCCCGTTGCCTACCGTCCCTGACTGAGCCAGTCCCAGACCGATACTTCTGGCATTTGCCTGGGCCGCACCGGGCATGACGACGACTGGGTTGATGCTACTCAACTCTCCGTAGAAAGGAATGGGATCAGAACGTTTGGAGATTGAGTCAAGCAGGGCCTTTCCTCCACCGAGAGATCCAGTGAAGGCTACCGCTTTCATGGCTGAATCCTGTACGAGGATACGACCGGCTTCGAGCCCAAGGATAAGTTGGAGAGCGTTTTCTGGAAGACCACTTTCGACCAAGGTTTCGATCATGATTTCGGCACAAATGGCCGAAGTGACCGGATGAGAAGGATGCCCTTTCACTACGACCGGACATCCTGCAGCAAGAGCGGCTACGGTATCCCCGCCAGGGACCGAGAATGCGAGAGGGAAGTTACTTGCTCCAAAGACCGCAACGGGTCCAAGAGGTACAAGCATCCTGCGAAGATCGGGCCGGGCACCCATTTTAGTTTCGCCGGAATGGTCGATAACTACCTCTAGATAACTTCCCTCCTCCAGCACCTCGGCGAAATGGTTGAATTGGTAGCAGGTGCGTGTCAGTTCACTATTTAACCGACCTTCGTCAAGTCCAGTTTCGGCCTCGGCGCTATTTATTATGTCAGACCTATAGCGCTCAAGTGCATCTGCGACACCTCTGAGGGCTGCTGCCCTCCCCGTTCTACCAGCTTGTTCGAGATCGGCAGCAGCCGCAGAAGATTTCTCGCAGGTCTCGCGAACCGCGGCAGAATCGGAATCTTGAAGAATTGGTTGAAGGTTCAACTCCAGCTCCTTAGGGTGAGGGAAATGGGATTTCTCGCGGGGTCATTGATACTTGGTAGGCCCGGTTTTCCGGGCGCAAAGTCCTGGATCAAGTGCCTAACTTCGGCAGAACTGCGATAGAACGCCTTATTCGGAAGTTTGTGTAAGTAGTGGACAGCTACTGCTGCAAGTGGAGAGTCGTCGGTCAGCTTGAGGCGACTGGAAGATATCAAATGAGAACATTCGATAGTCATGGTTGAGAAGTTGTCTCCTTGCTAGTTGAGGTGATGGTCGAACCTGGCGGTTTGAGGAGGCGTTCGGAGGCGCAGCTAGTAGATCTAGCGAGTTTGTCTCGTTTGCTCCACGCGAATAGTTACACCTTTGGCAGCTGAATGTGACTTCACCTTTAGCCAAGCCATGGATTGCAACGGTACTTAGTCGGTGGGCCTACGGCTTTTTGTTTTCCGTGAGCCCTTCGGGCAGTTTTCCACAAGCACTACGACTAGGCAACGGTGTCTGTTGGTTTATGAGAGTTCAGAATCTTGGCGCTAGCGCGTTCAATGTGCTCTCTGCTCAGCAGTTCGGCACGTTCAACGTCACCCTCCGCTACTGCCTCGAGGATCGCA
>JAKAPB010000128.1 GCA_021823045.1 Actinomycetes bacterium
CGGTGCGAGAACCAAGCACTGCCTGCCAATGTCCCAACGGACCTATTTCTGCGGCGTCTGCGGGTTAGTCAGTTCGAGGGACAAGAATTCTGCGGCTGTGATGGTCGTCCGGGCTGGTTTCAACCCGGCTGGTGTTGATGGCATAAGACCTTGGGTGTCCGCTGGGCACTCAGGCTGCCTGAGCCAGGAATCCCCCGGATTTATCCGTGGGGAGGTTTCAATTTGCGGCTTTTGTATTCAAGGGTCGAAGCTAGCGCTTTCTAGCGGACCCCGAAGCGGCCTTGTGGCTTATTCGATATGCGCTGAAATCGGAGTGACTCGTGGTGCAAACATCGGTTTGTCGACGAGGTTTTTAGGCACGAAGATCGTATTAGCGCGACGACCCTGACGATCAGGTGTCAGCCACTTTAATCGATCGCTACGCTCGCCACGATACTCATGGGTAATTCAAATGGCATGAAGGCCCAAAGTTACCTGGGGATCACCTGGCGGATTAGTTACTTAGGTGTTGGAGGTGGAGGTCAGCTCCCCCTGAGGAAGAGTGGTCGATCCTCTCTGGATGGGTGTATACGTTAGCCGATCCTTTTCTTACAAATCCGCACAGGGTGATTCCCATCTCGTCAGCAGACCTAATTGCTAAACCAGTTGGTGCAGAAACGGCGGCAATGAGCTCAATTTTGGCAATAGAGGCCTTTTGAACCATTTCGAAACTCACTCGTCCCGAAAGGACGGCGACCATTGAAGGCTCTCCAATAAGGCGTGAGCTAGCTAGTTCACCGATTACTTTGTCGAATGCATTGTGGCGTCCGACGTCTTCGTGGGCATGTACACGGCCATTGGAACGCTTTACTGTGACGCAATGCACTCCACCAGTGCTCGAAAATAGTGGTTGCAAATCGCTAAGTAGATCTGGGAGGGCGAAAAGTTCTTCACTGCTGATCTTCAAAGTAGAACCGACTGGTTCGACCATCGAACGTAAGTCAGCAATTTCTGCCGTCCCGCAAAGACCGCACGAAGAATTCCTTACAGTTAACGAGGTTCGCGGATCTCGAAGCGGTTCGCCACTTAGCTGGACGGTGACTACGTTGTATTGCTGCGAATCGAAATCGATATCGGTGCAGTACTTAGCACCCCTGATCATTTCCTGCGTTGCCAAACGCTCAGAGATCACCATACCTATAGCCAGCTCGAAGTCCCTTCCTGGGGAGCGCATGGACGTAGTAACGGGGATCGTCCTGCCTGCCGGCGTTTGAATCCTCACCTCGAGAGGCTCTTCTTCCGCTACGAGATCGGCAGTTCGCGATGAAGACCTACCGTTTAGTTTCGTAACAAGTAACTGGCTCGTCTTTGTCCTCATCGAGCGTCACTCCTCGTATTCACCCAGCACACACCAATCTATCAGGATTAGGAGACTACCAAAAGAGGGCGCCGGTCTCGGCGCCTGATAGCGATGCTGGCATGGAGTGGTGGGTATTTTTTCGCTAAGGTGATTGATGGGATGCTCGCAAGGACGGGCGACAAAGTATTTTTATTCGACAGCGCAGTGGGTGATGTAATGAGGTTTATTAGTACACAATTAGTTAGCGACCACTTTTGTTGAGTGTGAAGGTATCTCTTTAAAGTCATGAGCGATCAGAATTTTGTCGCCCCAGGCAATCAGAGCTTCTCTACCAAAAGGGCTAGAGCCGTTGCAGCTACTAGGGGACCAAGCGGCCCGACTATTAGAACGAGGCGACGCGTTCAGAGCCGATCATTCGGTTCGGCGATAGTCGTCCTAAGGGCTTTTTTGGGGACGACTTTTGTTTTTGCCGGCCTTCAGAAACTGGCAAATCCTGCATTTTTCAATCCAGCAAATCCCCTTTCCATCCAATCACAAATAGCTGCTTTTAATCGTACTTCACCTATATCTTCGCTATTGGCGATTGCAAGCCATGCCCCAGTGGCCTTTGGAGTGCTCATTGCCCTGTCCGAGTTGGCGATCGGACTCGGCGTATTGTTTGGGGTCCTTACGAGGGTAGCAGCCCTGGGTGGAATGTTTCTATCTACCCTCTTTTTCCTGTCAGTCACATACCATGTCAAGCCCTACTACTACGGTTCAGATATTGTCTTTGTCTTTGCCTGGACGCCCCTAGTCATCAAGGGCGATGGAGGCCTCTTTTCACTCCCTATCTACTTGCGAGGACGGTTGTTGAAGGCGCCGAAGCCGAAGTACGTCGAGATTACATTTGATGACCTATCTTCTAACTGTGTTCATAAGGACGGAGATTTCTGCTCCAAGCTCGGAAACGAGGTGAACTGTGGTTTTGAAGTCTGCCCATTGACCCACCTTCAACCAAGCCGAACCACGCCGGTAGCCGTTACACCCGAAGATTACGAAGGTGACAGAAGGAGGTTGCTTGCAGCAGTGCTACCGATTACGGTACTAAGTATTCTCGAGGGTGGACTCGCTAACCTGAGTAGTTCGGTTGGGCGCGCCCTGGCACCCAGAGAGGTTTTCAGGTCGGCTTCCAAACCCCTCAGCCTTACAGAAAAGATGGCAAAAGCCACGCCGGGCAACTCCACCACAAATACGACCAGTGCCTCCACTATTTCGAAGCAGAATCTCGCCGTCAAGCCCAAGGGAGTGGCAATCGGCCCTTCTTCCTCGGTATCGGTTGGTCAGGTCGCCTCTTTTTCAGACCCCAAAACCGGTGGCCCAGCCTATCTCCTCCATCCCAAAGCCGACATCTGGGACGCCTTTTCGGCAATCTGCCCACACGCTGGGTGTACGGTTATGTACGAGCCAAACAATATCTTTGCGTGTCCTTGCCACGGTTCAGAGTTTAATGCCGATTCCGGAATGGTGATTCAAGGGCCAGCTGCGGTGGGCTTGAGTCGAATCAACGTTGTCGACTTTCAAGGTCAACTATACGTGGAGGACTAGGGCCACATTTTTGGCTAGCCACCAAAAGTACCTTCGGCCAGGATATTTCGAATTCGAGGAACTCGCCTATGACAAGGCGGCGGTTACCGAATCAATTTTTGCCTCTGTCTCTGCGAACTCCGAGTGAGCATCACTCCCAGCTACTATGCCGACTCCGGTTCTGATCTGAGCTTGGTGGCCAACGAATCTTACGTTCCTAAGAGCGAGGTGTAGATCGGCATCGCCGTTTGAATCTATCGTGCCTACTATGCCAGCGTAGAGATCCCTCGGGCTATCTTCAAGCCGAATGATCTCCTGGATAGCAAGTGGCCTCGGGTCACCTGCAACAGCCGCCGTCGGCGCTATCATCGCCAGGACGGCCAGTGGGTTTAATCCCTCTTCAATACTGCCAGTAATCGTGGTCATTAGGTGCTGTACTGGTCCAAAGGTCAAAACTGAGGGTTGCTCTTCGTGTTCGATATCACTCGAAAACTTTGCTAGCGCATCCGTGATGCCTTGGACCACTATTGCATGCTCCCTGGTGTCTTTTTCTGACTCTCGAAGCTGCTCTGTCATCCCTTTCCGACGCGTGCCGGCCAGGGGTTTTGAGGTAATTCGTCCCTTTTTGATTGAAAGTACCAGTTCCGGCGACGCGCCGGCATAATTCCCGAATAGGTAGCTTGAAGTGTTCGGATAGTACTTATGGAACCTGACGAAGGCTTCTAGGGGAGAAGCCCCATGCGTGGGCTCGAAAATCGCCGCACGAGATAGCACTATCTTGCGAAGCCTCTTCTTAGCGATGAGCGAGAGGGCTTCCTCTATCATCCTCGCCCAATGCTCACGATCCGGCCTATCGATTCTCTTATTGATGAGTGGACCGGGATGGGGTTCAAGTTCAGAGGCGACTCGAAGGAGTTTTTCGGCCAAGGCTTCAATCCCCTCGGTGGGGGCCTTGTTGCCCAGATTCTGAATTAGAGCCGTAGTGCGCCCCGCAGAGGAGTGAAAGACCAACTTTGGGATAATTAGCGTACCAGGCTTGTTTGGGTCGAAAGGAAACGCTATCGTAGCGTTTACTGCACGTCCAAACTGTTCTGAGAGACCTTTCAGTTGCTCAAAAGCAGCGTTGAGTCTGTCGACATCAGACAGGCCGTTTGTGAAATTAATTCGGTCCGATTCACCGATCATAACTTGAGAGCTAGATGGGCCGCCCAAAGCCGTGCAGTCCAGTCCGAGCTGGCTCGCCGCCATTACCAGCTGAGCGGCCATCTGTGGTTCAGAAGCTACGGTGTGGGTATCGGGAAAGTTCAAAGTATTTAGCTCCTTGTCGCCATGATTATCTGTGCTGCGCCGAGGCCTACACTGGTCCGCTCGAATCCGTAGAAGCCGGAATTGGCCATCATCGTTTGAAGCTCCTCATATGGAGGGAGATACTCAACGGATTGCGGTAGGTATCGATACGCTGTTTGGTCGGAAATCAATCCCCCGATCAATGGGACTAGGTGATTGAAATATACCGAATGTCCGGCCCTTATTATCGGATTAGCAGGAGTGGCAACCTCTAGTATGCCCACCCTTCCTCCGCTGGTTAGTACTCGGGCGAATTCAGAGAAGACAACATTCAACTCGGTGAAATTCCTAACGGCAAATCCGCAAGTTATGCCGGAAAACGAGGAATCCCTAAAAGGTAGATTAAGCGCCGACCCTTGTACAAGCGAAGTCTCTGAGTGGTTATGCTTCAGCATCCCGAAGGATAGGTCTACTCCGGTTGGCTCGAGGGCTGAGGATCTAAGGAGTTTGAGAAAATCGCCCGTTCCGCAGGCAACATCCAGCACCCTCTGACTAGGTGCCAACCCTAACCGTCTCACGACCTCGCGTCTCCATCCCTGGTCGAGTCCAAAAGTCATCAAGCGATTTACGACGTCATACCTAGGAGAAATTCTGTCGAACATACCTTGGACGAAAGTTTGCTTTTCAGCAATCGAGGGTAGCGGATCTTGTTTCATCCAAGGTCACTCAGCTTCTGCAACGTTATTCCTACTCTCTTTGAAATCAGATCAAGTTCAGCTGGTGATCCAGTTGTCAAAACGGCCTCTAGCGAGCGGCGGAGAAGCTCACTCCTGAAGTGATTAACTACTAACGCAGACGATGCCGCAAAAAGTTCGTCGAACATGTCAAGTACCTGTTGGTCTGAAAGGTTCTGATTCCTGCGTATGTACACATCGAAGATACCCACCGCTAATTCAAGTACTCCGTTGATGCTGCTCTTATACCTCTTGGATATCTCCATGAGTCCTGCCAATGGAAGTCCAGTTCTTAATAGCTCCAAAGCGGCCTTTGCGCAAAAGAGGTCGAACTCGCTAAAGTACTCCGCACTCCCTATAACCGTCGGCTCTAGGATTCGATCGGCCACCAGCGAAAGAAGTATCGCCTCTGGAAGTTCAGTTTCTTCTGCGAGTTCGCTTCGTGTTAGCAGGCGTACCGGGCTTGGAGGTATCTCAACTCCATTAGAGGCTCGATCCGGCCGAATGCGGCCGTGTTCGGATTTGATCGCTGCGAGACTCCAGCCGCGCTCTTTTAATTCGGATATTCGACGAAGTACGTCGAGATGGTCCGGCCCGTAAAATGCTACCCGTCCATTTCGAATTGGTGGCGGAAGTAGACCAAAGTGCTGATAGTAGCGAATCGTGTCCACAGTCGTTCCGCTGAACTTCGAAAGGTCCTCAATGCGGAATCCTTTATCCCCTAAGGAATTGTCATCGTTAGAGGAGATGGCTGGAGAATTGCGATTTTGACCTTGAGTCACAGATTTGATTATAGGAGCTAGAACTCACAACATATGAGCTTGGATTGGATTTGATTAGGATTGGCACCACTGACGCGGATCTATTGGTGCCCTATGGCCGGACTCGACCTTCATCCGAGAGATGTATATCTAGGTCTGCTACTGTGAAATCGGGGAACCGCAATGACGGCAGTTGGCATATCCCCTAGAGGTCAAACCATGGCAATTTGGGCATCGATAGGGCTTGGTCCTACCGGTTACCAATCTAAAGGCCGCATGTACAAGCATCGAGCCAATCGCCACGACAAATAATCCCTCAAGAAAGTCCCTAAAAAGGATCGAAGCCGACGCGAGTGCAAGAACCATCGAAGTCAAGCCTAGGTTTAGGCGATCGGGGTTCAACCGCCTTTCATGCCGATTTAGTTCGAGGTTGACTTTGAGTTCTTACCGTTGCTATGTTTCTTGGCTTTATCTATTACTCCAAGTAGCTCTCGCCTTAGTCCGTCTACATCCTGTAGAGGCACTTCTTGATACTCCGGCGCCATCTCCCTCAGTACT